>DYRE01000262.1 GCA_020718965.1 Desulfomonile tiedjei | reverse complement strand
CAACCTTGAAGAAGAGGATATCTTCCTGAATGAAAAGGGAGAAGATCCCATATCAGTTAGACCGGCTGAGTTGATTCCGCCTATGTGGGCTGACCTTGAGCGAAAATTTCCTGGGATGACAGACGAGGAAATCCTTATACACGCGATTTTTCCTCATGAAGCTGCGGGCTATTTTGAGGAGAAGTCCAAGAAGTCCTGATTAATCTGGATTGTTTGAATTTTATATCTTGTTTGAATCGGAAGTTTGCGAGCCGGTGGCGACTCGCAACTTTTTTTTCTTGCAAGGAGAACAAATGTTTTTTATACTCCATTCATGAGCATTACAGAAAGGCAAAAACAGATCCTCAACTTCATGCGACTGTTTCAGGAACGTGAAGGGTTCCCCCCATCTTTAAGAGAAATATGTAAAGCGCTCGGGCTTGTTTCCCCTGGAAGCCTCATAAAACACATCCGATCATTAGAGCTGCAAGGTTCAATCAAGGGTATGCCAGGAAAAAAGAGAGCATGGAAGGTTGTTGGTATTAAACCAGTAACGACACATTTCATTCCTGTCCTGGGTCATATCGCCGCAGGACGACCTATTCTAGCTCAAGAAAATAAGGATGAAGATCTACCGATAAATCCAACTTTCTTTGGTTCACCTGAAGCGTTTGCCCTTAGAGTTAAGGGGGACTCAATGATTGATGCCCACATTCAGAACGGAGATCTGGCAATTATTCGACCACAGGAAGATGCGGAAAATGGCGATATAGTAGCTGTTATTGTAGAGGATATTGAACCAGAGGCTACTCTGAAGATTCTCAGAATCAACAACGAGTCTATAGAATTACGCCCCGCCAACGAAGTGTATGAGCCTTTAGTTTTTAGAGGGAAAGATCGTTCAAAGATAAAAATCCTGGGGAAGCTAGTCGGCGTCATACGAGCAAACCCTTAGAGCGCTTTATTGTCTCGTCTTAACTCGAAGACCTTGACTAAACGCCTAATCATAACGATGTGATCATCGTTTTCATGAATATGGATAATTTTGTTCACCTTGAGGTTCTTAGCGCTTTCTCATTTCTTTGGGGAACATATACCCCTGAAGATTTGGTTGAGGCTGTCGCGTCAATGGGACAAAAGGCTGTCGCTCTAACCGATTACACTCTACATGGAGCTGTGAGGTTCTACAAGGCGGCTGTTAGTAGAGGAATTCAACCAATTATTGGGGCTAAACTTCCGATTTGGGATGGATCCCTTATAATTTGTCTGGCAACAAGCTTTGAAGCTTATAGGAACCTTTGTCGACTTGTGTCGGCCACTTCGAATGGTGGAATTATTACCAGACAGGATTTGAGCCATTATTCAAAGGGATTGATCTGTATAGCAGGTGGGCGGTGTTCTCTGATTTCCTCCGCTCTGAAAAAGGGAAGATCTGACGAAGCGGAGTTTAACCTGCTGGAATTGAAATCCGTTTTAGATAACCCCGAGTGGCTTTTTATAGCTATTCAGAATAATGGCGAAGGAAATCAAATATTACAGGACACAATAGAGTTTGCCCTACGTGTGAATACTCAGACCGTAGCCACCAATGAAGTCACTTTTTTGACACCCCAGGATTATATCCTCCACCGTATATTAGTCGATGTTCAACGGAAACATCATCACCGGAAAATTACGCCTCTGCCAAATGACAGTTTTTTCCTGACTTCCGGTGAAGAAATGGAAGCCAGGATCAAATATCGTCCGGCGATGGAAAACACTCAATACGTAGCGTCACTATGTAAGCGTTTTTCTTTGCCAATTGGAAAGCTTCATCCACCTTATATGCAGAATCCTCTCGAGGCTTCAAAAAAACTTGCCAAATTGTCTTTTAAAGGACTGGCGGGACTCAATGGTCCAGTCGGGATTGAGTATTTCCGGCGTGTTGACAAGGAACTGCAGGCCATAAGAAACGCCCAACTGGCGGATTTTTTCCTTACGGTCAGGAACGTAGTCGATTTCGCACGCTCTGGGAACATCCGGCATAGCGTTCGAGGTTCAGCGGCAGGAAGCCTGATAGTTTATCTGCTTCTTGGTGGTGTTGACCCTGTAGCTAATGATCTGTTGTTTGAACGTTTTATCAATAGTGGGCGTAAAGACATGCCGGATATAGACATAGACTTTGATTCTGAACGCAGGGATGAGGTTATTAACTTTGTCCTGGGGTTATTTCCCCGACAGACAGCTATGGTCTGCACAATCCACAAATTCAAGTGCCGGAGCGCTGTGCGTTTGGCGGCAAGAGCAATGGGCTATACTCTTAACGAAATAAACCGTCTTGCTTCATGCCTTCCCTGGTCACTCAGAGGCCGAGATCTGAAGCTAGCCCTGAAACGATTACCGGAACTAAGAGGCGCTCCAATTCAGCAAGAAAGGCAGCTTGTTGATTTGGCGTCAAGAATTACAGGTCTTCCTTTTCAAACCTCGGTTCACTTAGGCGGTATAATAATATCGCCGGGCGACATCAATGCGTGGACCCCGGTGGGGGAGGCTCCAAAAGGCGTTCCGGTCAGCCAACTCGACAAGGACGATGTTGAAGCTTTAGGCCTTCTCAAACTCGACATCCTGGGTTTGCGTATGCACACGGCTATCAGGAAGGCCATGGAAATATTAGATGAAAGGAAAATCAATCTCCATCCTGATCGTATTCCCCTTAACGACAAAATGACTTATTCACTGCTTTGCAGCACTCACAGTGTCGGCATTTTCCAACTTGAATCTCCGGGACAGCGAGGTCTATTGGGGTGTCTTCAACCAGAGAGGTTTAAGGACCTGGTGGCGGAAGTTTCTTTGTTTAGGCCTGGTCCGGTTGAAGGAGACATGGTGAATGTTTACATTAGTAGGCGAAACGGGGAAGAGCCTGTTCCTTTCTTACATAAGACCATCTCGGATATTCTGGAAGAGACGTACGGAGTTATTCTTTTTCAGGAACAGGTTTTGCGAATCGCCCATTTCTTCGCAGGCCTGTCTTACGCCGAAGCCGACGCTTTTCGTCGAGCCATGACCAAAGATCGAAAATCCAGAAAAATGGAACTACTGGGACAGAGATTCATTGAAGGAGCAATAGATCAAGGTCATAGCAAGTCTCTCGCAGAAGAAGTTTTCACTAAGGTTTCCGCTTTTGCTTCTTTCGGTTTTTGTAAGGCTCACGCCGCTTCATTCGCTCACATTACTTATCAGAGCGCTTACCTGAAAGCTCATTATCCTCAAGCGTTCTATCTTGGTTTGCTCAACGCCGGACAGGTAGGTTCATATCCGCATTCAGTAGTAGTAAACGAAGCAAAAAGAAGAGACATAAGAATATACCCGCCGCATGTTAATTTTAGCGGCGCTGAATACATGGCGGAAGGAACCGGGATAAGGCTGCCATTGGATGTGATAAAAGGAGTTGGGTCCGCTATGGCCCGGCGTATTAGGGCTAATCGCCATAGCTTGGGACCATTTCAAAGTCGCGAAGAGTTTCTGGACCGTGTTCCAACGCCTAAACACATAGAGGATATTCTATCTGGCTCCGGGGCTTTCGAAGGCCTGGAAAATCATAAATGGGAGTTGATGGAGGAGGCTTATATAGAAAAGTTTTATACACTAACCGTTTG
>DYRE01000261.1 GCA_020718965.1 Desulfomonile tiedjei | reverse complement strand
AGTTGTTATCATGTCTGCCTGGTTTCTCTCTATTGAGCTTGAACCTTCGGTTTCCGCAGCGCCTCTTAACACAATCACATTGTTGGGGGAACCACTATCCACCAGAGTCTGTTCCAACCCAGCGGCCAACATCATTACGGCCGAGAATACAAAAGTAACTAACGCCATTCCTCCAGCGGTCAGAATGGTCGTAAACTTCCTGTTCAACAGATTACGTATACTGTAATTTAAAGGGACCGCCAAGTTTGGCGCGCCTCCCTGACCCACATGAATGTCTTTCGGAAAAAGTCAGAACTCTTGAGGCTAGGAGATTGGCTTTGTTTTCCTGGGCTTTTACAGAAGAATTAGCGTTGTAATCTAACGAACTTTGTAAATGCCCAGGAGAAACTCAGGTAAACCAGCTAATCTACATCTTCTCCACTATTAGGGCGTGTCCCATGCCACCACCCACACATAACGTGGCCAACCCCAGTTTGGCGCCTGGATGTTTCTTAAGCTCATACAATAAAGTCGTCAGGATTCTCGCTCCCGAAGCCCCAATTGGATGACCGAGAGCAATAGCGCCGCCATTGAGATTAACCTTACTCATGTCCAGATTGAGATCCCTCGCTACCGCTAAAGATTGTGAGGCAAAAGCTTCATTGGCTTCTATGATGTCCATATCCTCAATCTTGAGGCCGGCCTTCTCTAAAGCCTTGCGAGTGGATGGAATTGGTCCTGTGCCCATGATCTTTGGATCAACCCCTGCTGAAGCATAGGAGATTATTCTGGCTATGGGTTTATAGCCTAGCTTTTCCGCCCGATCTTTTGACATCACCAATATGGCGGCGGCCCCATCATTTATACCGGAAGCGTTACCCGCAGTGACCGAACCGTCCTTTTTGAAAGCGGGTTTCAATTTACCCAGGACTTCCTTGGTCGTACCCAATTTCGGATGTTCATCAGTATCGAAAATCTTGGGCTCACCCTTTCTTTGGGGAATCGGAACAGGAACAATTTCGTCTTTAAATCTGCCTTCCGTAATAGCCTTTTCCGCGAGGGTTTGGCTCCGAAGAGCAAACTCGTCCTGTTGTTCTCGTGTTAATCCATATTGGTCCGCCACGTTTTCTGCCGTGATTCCCATATGATAATTATTAAATATTTCCCATAGCCCGTCGTGAATCATCAAGTCAACTAAGGGAGTGTTATTCATCCTCGCTCCCCACCTTGCCGCAGCCGTTGCGTAAGGGGCGGCCGACATATTCTCTACGCCCCCTGCAATTACTATTTCCGCGTCACCAGCCTTGATGGTCTGCGAAGCGAGAGATACAGCTCTCAGTCCGGAAGCGCAAACCTTGTTGATCGTCATTGCAGGAACTTCCATAGGTATGCCGGATCTTATGACTATCTGTCTTGCGACATTTTGCCCCTGTCCAGCTTGAAGAACGCACCCAAAAATCAGTTCGTCTACACTGGAAGGATCCAGACCGTTTCTTTTGATAATTTCTTTGACCACAATTGAACCAAGTTCAACTACGGGAATAGTCTTCAGCGCTCCACCAAAAGAGCCTACTGGGGTGCGGATAGCATCTACAATCACAACTTCTTTCATAGGGTTGACCTCCAAAGATTAAACTAATTGACATTTGGCGGAAGCAGCGCTTCCGGTATCTGAACCTTTTTTTCTCTGTAGTAACGAATTGCGCCAGGATGCAAAGGGGCTACCAAGCCCGAAAGCGCGTTTTCCACTGACACGCTCTTGAAGGCTGGGTGAAATTTAGCCAACTGATCAACATTTTCAAAGAGGCACTTTGTTAGGTCATAGATCAGTTCAAGATCCAGAGCTGAAGATGTCGCAAGGAGGGTGTTTTGCCCAACGGTGTTCAGTGGCGTAAGTTGACCGGGATAGGTTTCAGGAGGAATCAATATCTTGAAACATGTTGACCAGCCTCGTTCCTTCACGGTTTGGATTTCTGTGTCGGTGATTTCAATAAAGCTAAACAACTGATGATTTGACTGTAGAAGATTTGTCACTAGCGCTGATGGAATCGCCGAAGTGAAATCAGCCGCCTGAATTGTTCCTAGCCTCAAAGATTCGACAGTGGAGCCGTAATTCATGAATTTCAGTTTGATATTATGTTTCGAATTCTTGATTATGCGCAACAGCATTTGTGTCGTGAATCTGTTCCCACTTTCGGGTAGACCGGTAGCGACGGTTAGACCTTCAAGGTCATCAAGACTGGAATTCCTGTTCTTGTCCGATCTAATGATAAAATGTGACGCTTCAGGCCAGAGATTTGAAATACTTCTCAGCTCATGATTCGTCTTGTTTTTGAAACTACCGGCGCCTTTATAAGCCAAAGAACAGGACAGAGCGTCGACCAGGATAAGATCTGCGTCCTGAATTCTAATTGCCTCGATATTTTCTCGGGCTCCTTCTGAGATAGCTCCGGATACTCTTATTCCAATTCCCTTGAGTTTTGTGGTCCAGAGAGAAGCCATCGCCAGTCCAAGTTGATGGTAAGACCCGCCAGGCATACCGGTCGCTATCAATAGAGAAATCCGGGACCCGGAAATACCGGGATCGGCTTCGGACGTTCCGACTGATATCTCTGCTGTGACAATCCATCCCGCAACAAAAAATATTGTTGATACCAGGAAGATCTTGTTCATGATTTCGCGCAAGAAAAGATACGATTTCTGGAGCATAAAGTTCTAAAACCAGGCTGTTGTTTTAACAGGGAAACTCAACGTATCGAATATACGCCCCCTTCAGGGTAATAGATTCTAGTTTAAAACCAGAAGTTTGAAAAGTGGCTTTTTTATCTGGCGCGTTATATGTAATATCATGAATCCAACCTCCTGTTTCATTTCACTGAAATATCAAATATTGGATAACCAAAGTCCTGAAAGAGGTGAGGTAAAGATGTTTGAATTCTTGTTGTCGGAGGATCAGAAGAAGGTCCGAGATGAAGCTGAAGAACTTGTCAAATGGGTCCCCAGGCAGATGATCCTGGATATGGACAGCGACAAAATAAAATTTCCGACGGAATTCTTGAGAGAAGCTGGAAAAAGAAATTTGTTGGGGACCAGGTATCCAAAGTGTTGGGGCGGTCGGGACATGAATTGGGTTACCACAGCAACATTAATGGAGGAAATAGGTACCCTGGGCTACATATTTTCCTGTGTATTTGGGGTCGGAGCTGAACTCGTATGCGACGCGCTAATTTTGCACGGTTCCGATTTTCTAAAAGAAAAATATGTTAAACCACTGCTTCGGGGAGAAATCTTTGCGGCTGAATGTCTCACAGAACCGCGTGGAGGCTCGGATTTTTTTGGTACCTCCTCCATTGCTGATGACAGGGGCGATCATTTTCTTTTGAATGGTCAGAAAAGGTTTATTGTAGGGGCAGAGGGAGCGGATTATTTTCTTGTGTACGCAAAAACCGACCCTACAGCGGAACCGCACAAGGCGTTGACGTGCCTAGTAGTGGACCGGGGCCCTGGTGTTGATGTCAAGTATGTTTATGGTTTAATGGGGTGCCGAGGAGGAGGAGCGGGACGAATAGTCTTTCGCGGTTAAAGTACCAAAAGAGAATGTCGTTGGCGAGCTTAACGGGGCTTACTCTGTCTTTAACA
>DYRE01000260.1 GCA_020718965.1 Desulfomonile tiedjei | reverse complement strand
TCTCAACAGCAGTTCCCTACTCAGAACAACGCCTCTCAGCAGTAGAGGAACTACCAGAGACTGGAGGTCACGCTGCACTCTGGGGTTAAAGCCTGTTGCTTTAAGGGCGTTGAAACTCGAAAACGATACATCCGCCCCGAGAAGGGTTTCAAATCTCGATTTGAGGTCTTTTTCATCCATTGGCTGAAAAGGTTTCGGAACTGAACCCTTGGCATCCGCCGGTGGCTTGTTCTCTTTAGCTTTGTCCTCTTCCCTGGCCCGATTCTCGGCTTCCGCCGCCATGTAAATCTTCATAAAACTGAAGGCGCCGGCGATACGCGACTGGACGTCATCGACAAGTTCTTCATCATGATCATAAACAGGAAGGACAGACCTTAAGACTTCTTCCTGACTCTTGTTTGTCGCCGCCTGATCAATCACCTGAAATGTTATCGGCGAAAGTATTGTCTCGGGGGATGGTTCTCCGATTGTGAGCGAATATATTTGAAACGACCTGGGGGCAAGCAGAAATGCCGAGATTAGACAAACTCCGATCATTACGGCCCATCTCTTCGCCCGCGGATCAAACAGACGATGAAGCCTCTCAGGCAAAAACCTGTTAAGCGTTTTATTCCTTTTTATAAAGGAATCTCGGGGTTTCTCCCTGAATGAACTCTTTGATGAATTCTTGTTTTTGGACGATGTCTCCGGCATCGCTTAATATCTCCGATCCTTGACATTAGGCCCACTTTTTTCATACGCTTTAATTATCTCCTGAACAAGTGGATGGCGAACCACATCCTGATCAGAAAACTGCATAAAAGAAATACCCTCTATGTGACCAAGTATTTCCTGAGCTTCTACCAGTCCTGACCTAACCCCACCTGCAAGATCGATCTGAGTCACATCACCGGTTATAACCGCCTTTGACGAATAACCCAGTCTGGTCAAAAACATCTTCATCTGCTCCGAAGTTGTGTTCTGGGCTTCATCCAGTATTACAAACGAATCATTGAGAGTTCTCCCCCTCATAAAAGCAAGTGGCGCTATTTCTATATCCCCACGCTCAATCATGCGCGCTACCTTCTCGGAATCAATCATGTCGTGGAGTGCGTCGTAGAGCGGCCTTAGATAAGGATTGACCTTTTCATTCAAGTCACCCGGCAGAAAACCCAGCTTCTCCCCTGCTTCTACAGCAGGACGAGCCAGAATAATTCTTTTAAGTTGTTTTTTGGAAAAAGCCGACATTGCCATTGCCATTGCCAGATATGTTTTTCCCGTCCCGGCTGGACCTATTCCAAAAACGATGTCGAAGGTCCTTATTGCCTGGATGTATTGTTTCTGGTTCCATGTTTTAGGAGTTATCGGTCTTTTGTTGTCAGAAGTAAAAATTACCTCTTTAAGGACCTCGCGTATTTTGGCTCCGGGGTCCATAATCAGCATCTTAACGCCCTGATCTATGTCGGCCGGGTGGATCGGGTAAGATTCCCTGGCCAGTGAGTACAATTGTTTGATAAGGCGTTCAGCCAATTCATCTACGGGGGTGTCCCCTTCTATTCTCAGACTGTTTCCTTTAACAGAGATTCTGACTTTTAAGAGTTTCTCAATCCTCTTTATGTTCTTGTTTAATTCTCCGACTAATGCCTGAAAAGCCCCGATATTATCGAAACTTATACGTCGGGGTAAATAATCCTTGTCCGTCAATATTTCTGGATTCAAATGTCCTCCGGGATCAACCCGCCATGATATTTAAAACTCTAACTGTCAGTACTCATGCATCATTTAAGGCCATAATAATTTCCAGTCAAGGCTCACAAGAGACATGATTGCGGAATATCATGCCGTAGACAGCCTGTATAGTCCGCAGTTGTTACCTTTTAGATTCCGGAACTAGTAAATCTTTTGATTAGAGTAGTATATTAGATTAACAAGGTCGTTAACAGATCCAATATAGTTTACATCAGCAGGAAACAGGATTTTAGACTCCATTTATTCGGATCGGTTATACTTGTTGTTACCTGATTAAAGATTTATGCTAATTGGGGAATTACTCCATGCCATTATCACAGTCAAATCAAGAAATTGCTTCCATGTTCGTTAAGATGACAGACCTTATAAAGGCGCTCCGGGCTGAGCACGGCTGTCCTTGGGATAGAAAACAAACTCTTAAAAGCTTTCACCCGTATGTTCTTGAAGAATACCATGAGTTGGCTCATGCGATAACCATCTCGGACATGGACGAAGTTGTGGAAGAACTTGGCGACCTGATTTTCCTGGTAACATTCTTGTGCTGTATGGTTCAAGAATCAGGCGCATCCAGCGTAGACAAAATATTGGCCAGGGTCGTGGACAAGATGATACGCAGGCATCCACATGTTTTCGGCGACATCTCTGTAGCTGATGACAAAGAAGTCATTGCAAATTGGACTAGAATTAAGGCCTCAGAGGAAAAGATAAAAAGAAGGAAATCAGTTTTGGATGGGATTCCGCGATCGCTCCCCGCCCTTAACAGGGCTCAGAAAATATCTTCCCGGGCGTCGCGGGTTGGTTTTGACTGGGTAGACCTGAAAGACATACTGCCAAAAGTAGACGAAGAGATTCATGAATTCAAGGAAGCTCTCGAAACAAATCAGATTGAGAAAATTCGTGACGAATTGGGGGACATACTTTTTGTGATGGTCAATGTGGGGCGTAAACTTGGAATAAACTCTGAATCCTGCCTAAATGAAACTACAGACAAATTTGAAGATCGCTTCAAACACATCGAACGACGGTTGGCTGAAAAAGGCAAGACGTGGTCCCAAACTACACTTGATGAAATGGAGCGATACTGGAATGAGGCCAAGGAATTGAAAAGAGACAATTTAAAAAAGAATGCACTGTAGAAGTTACTTTTGCGTATATTTTTGAGTCGAATAATGTTTTGTCCACTCGTGAAGTCAATACACAGGGGTGTGGTGATGGCAGTAGAAGAGGAAACAGCAGATCAGTTTTCCAACGAGCAAACGCTTAAAACCTTAAAAGAGACAGAGCAACGCTACAGGGCCATGTTTGAAAACATGAAGAGCGGTGTGGTCGTTTGTCTGCCGGCAGATAGCGGGCGGGACTTTGTAATCAAAGACGTCAACAACTCGGCTGAGCGGATCAGTCGGGTTCATAAAGATGAAGCTATTGGGAAAAGTGTACTGACGATGTTTTCCGATATCGACACATACGGTCTTTTCGATTGTCTAAAGCGGGTGCACAATAGTGGAAATTCGGAAAGCCTGCCGGCTCTCTACTACAAAGACGAATTACGAGAGAGCTGGATACATAATTTTATTTACAAGCTGCCTAACGGAGAGATCGTAGTAATTTACGATGATATCATCGACACAAGAATCACTGCAGCCGAACTGCGTGCCAGCGAAGAGCGGTGGAAATTTGCCCTGGAAGGCGCTAGGGATGGAGTCTGGGACTGGAACGCCCGAACCAACGAAGTGTTCTTTTCAAATCAGTGGAAGGCCATGCTGGGGTATGGGCCATCCGAAATAGGCAGCACCCTGGAGGAATGGTCGAAGAGACTGCATCCGGACGACATTAAACAATGTTACGAAGATCTGGAAAAGCACCTCCGGAGAGAATCTCCATTTTATGAAAACGAACAC
>DYRE01000259.1 GCA_020718965.1 Desulfomonile tiedjei | reverse complement strand
CGTCGTTGATCAGTTTTGAAAGATATGTCCGGTTGGTATTCAGTTTTTTACAGAATTCTTCCAAAGTAACGTCGCACCACAGATAAGGCTTTTCCTCAGCCAGGTATTTTTCCAGCCTCAGGGCCAGTTCTGAGTTACGATCATCAGAGTAGATTTTTTGCCTGATGTCATTCTCAGAAAGATTTCTCAGCCACAACTCAACCTGTTTTTCAAGTTTTAATGATTTCAGTGTTTGCTCAACCAGTTTTTTATAGGCCTGGTTCTTGAACCTGAATAAAAGAACCAGGACTACCAATAAACTTATGGAGATGAAGGAAATAATAAAGATGTATTTAACACGGAGTTGGTAAGTTCGGTTCTTTTGTTCCTGCTCCTTTAATTTCGCTTCTTTTTCCTTAAGATCGAACTTTGCCGACATTTCGTTTATCTGCATTTGAATCCTGTCGTCGAAAAAATGACTCATTAAACTATAAGAAATGTTCAGGTACTCATACGCAGAAGTTACATCACCCATTTTAAAGCAGTCAACGGCCAAGTGATAGTATACATATTTTAATAAATTTCTATTTTCCTCGATATTGCCCAATTCCAAAGCCTTAATCAGAATCTCTTTCGACTTATCCAACTGCCCTAAGGAGGTATAGATACGAGATAAGTTGAGGTAAGTGTTAATCGTTTGGGGAGTCAAGTGAATACTTTCGAAATTTCTGGCGGCCTCTGAAATGAGCATTAGCGCTGAATCTGGCATATTCAGCCTTAAGTAGTTATTACCGAGTTCATTCAATGATGAAGCATAGTACTCCATAAAATTATATTTCTTGGCAATATCCATGCAAAGCCTGGAATACTTGGTGACGGAATCAGCCTTGTTGCCAGCAAACATTCTTTTTTCACTCATCAGGGCAGCCATCCTGTTCAAAGCGAATGCCCTGTTTACAGGGCTGATCTGATAATTGCCAAGTATGGCGCTGATAATCCCGATTCCTTTGTTGTATTCTTGTTTTTGCCGGTAAGCTTCAGCAAGGTAAATTTTCGCATATATAGCTGAATCACTTTCATTATCAGCGCTTTCAAGATATTTCAGGATAATCGGGATCCCGTAATCAGGCCTTGACTGAATGATGAAGATCCGGGCTGCTCTCAAATGGTGATTTTCATTGCCCGATGTATCTGGTATAACCTCTTCATAGATTTGGGTTAAAGTCCACATTTCATCAAGCAAGGTCATCTTGGACCGTAGCAAATCTAATTTGGCTTTTTGTATCTCTGTCAGGCTATCCGACTGTCTCATTACTTCCACAAGCTTTTCCAATGAGTCCGTGGTGTTCCGGATCAATTGGCCAGTTTTAATATAGTCTGATTGGAATGATTCCATTCCGCGGACCTGAGAACTGCTGGTTGGGAAATTGGCGACGATCCCGATGAAAAAGATATAGATTTTTAATAATCGGTGCAAGGGATGTCTATTTTAACGTTTGATTTTCAAATATACATGAATAGTTTAAAATTACATAGAGGTGGCGATAATTTGACCTTTAGGTTATGGTTCCCGGATGGCTGATTTGAAAATATTTATTTTTCAATGCAGCATCTCAGTTCAGTTGTAATTTGTTAAATTATTAACAATTCTCAAGCCCCTTCCCTTCTCCTGATCAATTTATTGTAACTTTGACCTCTTAATTTTGCCATAGATTATAACAGATTTTATGGAAGATACGACCAAGAAATCATTGTTGTTCAAAGAGTTTCCTCCAGTCACTACCGCCGAATGGGAACAGAGGATAATGGAAGACCTGAAAGGGGCCGACTACGAAAAGAATCTCGTCTGGAAGACCCGGGAAGGAGTCTCCGTGAAGCCCTATTACAGGAAAGAAGACCTTGCGGGGCTCGGATACCTGGACCAAAATCCTGAGTCATTTCCTTTCGTGAGGGGAAACCGAAAGTCGGGAAACCATTGGTACATCCGTCAGGACATGAAGGTCAGTGACCTGAAAAGGGCCAACGAAAAAGCCCTGGACATCCTGATGAAAGGGATCGACTCACTTGGCTTTGTCCTGGATGAAGAGAAGAACTATACAAAGGAGGACCTGGACCTGTTGCTTAAGAACATCTTCGCCGAGATGGTGGAGATCAACTTCCATTGCGGGAAGAATGCCGTATCGCTGATGCAGAGCCACTACGACATGATCCAGCGTTACAACCGCGATTTTCAGAAGATCCACGGCTCCCTGGGCTATGACCCGCTGGGCAACCTGGTTTACAGGGGCAAGTATTACTTAAGTGAAGAGAGGGATTTCAAGACTTGTGCCGAACTGATCCGGATATCGGCCAATCTACCTCATTTTGCCGTTATTACCGTTCACGGCAACCATTTCCACAACTCCGGAGCCACGATTGTCCAGGAGCTGGCTTTTGCGATGTTGCAAGGAGCCGAGTACCTCACGCGCCTGACCGAGCAGGGTCTTTCCGCCAGCCTGGTCGCGCCGAAGATGAAATTCACCTTCGCCATCGGATCCAACTACTTCATGGAGATGGCCAAGGTCCGTGCCGCCCGCCTGCTGTGGGCCCATATCGTCAAGGCCTATGGCATCAGCCGCGACGACATCGCCCGTATGAGCCTGCATGCCGTGACCTCACGCTGGAATAAATCGGTCTACGACCCCTTTGTGAACCTTCTCCGGACGACTACCGAAGGCATGTCGGCCATCATCGCCGGAGTGGACTCGCTGACACTGAGGCCGTTCAATGAATTTCACGAGGATCCCGATGATTTTTCGGAGCGCATCGCCCGCAACCAGCAGTTGCTGCTCAAGGAAGAGTCGTACCTCGATAAGGTAGCCGACCCGGCCGCCGGCACCTACTACATAGAAACCCTGACCGACAGCATCGCTGCGGAAGCCTGGAAACTGTTCCTGGAAATGGACGCACAGGGAGGTTTTTCAGAAGCATTCAAGAAGGGGCTTATCCAGGGAAAAATTTCTGAAAGTGCCGGGAAACGCGATATGGACATTGCGAGTCGCAAGGAAGTCATCCTTGGTGTGAACCAGTATCCGAACTTTACGGAGAAGATCACGAAGATCCTGCGCGAAGAGTCGCTCAAGCCGGCCGAACTGGCCGATCCGGAGGCATTTGCTGCACCCTTGAAGCCTTACCGCGGCGCCATGGCCTTCGAGAGACTTCGCTATCAGACCGACAGGTTTGCCCTAAAAAACAAGCGCCCTGCCGCATTTATGTTCACTTTCGGAAGCCTGGGGATGAGGATCGCGCGCTCACAGTTCTCACGCAATTTCTTTGCCTGCGCCGGTT
Organism: Desulfomonile tiedjei; assembly: GCA_020718965.1. Lineage (GTDB taxonomy): Bacteria > Desulfobacterota > Desulfomonilia > Desulfomonilales > Desulfomonilaceae > CAJBEZ01. The sequence continues at coordinate 330 of DYRE01000259.1, read as the reverse complement.
TCGAGACCATCGACAACCATGGGTTCAGTACCGTGGAGGAGGGGATCGCCGCCGCCCTGGAAAGTAAAGCGGAAATTGTCGTCATCTGCAGTGCCGACGAGGAATACCCGGTCATCGCCCCGCAAATCTTCGAAGGACTGAAAGACCACGCCATCGTCGTAGTCGCCGGATATCCGAAAGATCATCTTGATGAGCTTAGGGCGAAGGGCATAGAGCACTTCATCCATGTGAGGTCCAATGTGCTGGAGGAGCTGGAGAAATTCCTGGGATTGGCAGGGGTTAAGTAGGGACAAGGGGACAAGGAGAAGAAGGGACAAGGAGAAGAGGAGA
>DYRE01000258.1 GCA_020718965.1 Desulfomonile tiedjei | reverse complement strand
TCCAGGCCAGTAATAATAAATCAAAGCCGAAATAGCCTTGGGCGAGAAATGTAGTTCTGAACCATACTCCTGGGCAAGTGAACGAGAAAAAAAATTGAGTAACCCTACTATGTCTTCTTTTCTCTCTCTTAATGGAGGGACAAGGATGGGAAACACATTTAGCCTGTAATAAAGATCTTGCCTAAATTCTCCCAAGCTAGTTGCTTCAGTTAGATCCCTATTTGTTGCGGCAATTATCCGAACATCGACTTTGCGCGTCTTAGAGCTCCCCAGCCGCTCAAATTCCTTGTCCTGTAAAAATCTCAACAGCTTTGCCTGAACGGGGAGCGACATCTCTCCGATTTCATCCAAGAACAAAGTCCCTCCCTCGGCTTCTTCGACTCTGCCTATTTTGGCTTCCGTAGCGCCAGTGAACGCTCCCTTTTCATGTCCGAAAAGTTCGGCCTCCAGAAGGTTTTCCGGCAGGGTGGCGCTGTTGACTTTGACAAACGGATTTCTTGATCTGGCGCTAAGTTCATGGATTATCTGAGCTACCAATGTCTTGCCTGTGCCCGATTCACCGAGTATAAGTACGGTAGCTCTTGTAGGAGCCACCTTCTTGACTAACTGTTGAGCTTCCAGTATCGCTGCGCTCCGCGCAATCGAAAAGAAACCACTACTTTTTCTTGAGATCTTTTCTTTCAGGAAAAGATTGGCCCTTACCAAGGTCTTTTCCCGCTCTTTAACCTGTTCATTAAGACTGAATAGTTGGGCGATGAAAGCGGCCAGAATGGAAAGGAACCAAACATCCTCCTCAAATGAAACATCTTCATCGAAAAGCCTGTCAACACTCAGGACTCCAATTGGGGAACCGTTGAGCGTGATTGGTACGCCGATAAACGAAATCTTGCCTTTTACACAGTCTCTGGATCCTGTTTTGTTCAGAAAGAGGGGATCCTTACTAATATCTGGAATCACAAAGGGCTCATTGGAACTGAATATTCTTCCGGTGACACCTTCATCAATTCGGTAAACCCCTCTTTTTCTCTCCTGACAGGTTAAGCCATGAGATGCTCTAATTACCAGTTTGCCGGTTTTAGCGCTAATTATAGTCACTGCGCCACGTTTCATTGTTAAATCTTCTGAGAGCACAGAAAGGATGATTTCCATAGTCTGATCGAAATTCAAGGCTTGCCCAATTACCTGACTTATTTTGTATAAGGCATTGAGTTCCAGTTGGTTGATACGCGCCTTCATGTCCTTCTCTCGAGTATCTTCATGTCACTTTTGAGACATACGCCTACGACACGGATACCGCTGCAACAAATGAGCCATGCGCCTCCAGAATAAGACAGTCCTGCTAAAACAAACGAATACCTCTCTTGAGGCTGCGTTGTATTTTGTTTAGTCGCAACACAATGGTATTAGTTTGTGGGAAAACACTACAAATATGTATGAAAAGCAGATTCAATCCGAAATGCGTCGACCTTGTATTATGGTTGAATCGTGTATAATCTGGAAACGAAACGAAATGAAGAGACAAAAGGAGCGCCAAATGAAGACCTTAACTATCATAGCGGCCTGTTTGACTGCGATCTGCGGTTTCCTGTCGTTAGTTGATAATTTGTCCGCTCAAAGTGTCAGATACCCAGGCGAAGAAGTAAAATGGGGACAGTCAGGAAGAGTAAACTATCCGAACGGGTCTGTTAACTGGGGGTACGGAAATGGTTATGTAAATTTTCCGGGTGGTGGCGTAGAGTGGACCAACCGAGGCAACGGCGGAGTTCGCATAAATGTTCCGGGATTCAACGGTCGTATAAGATGGTAGTAATAGCGATTCCGCTTAACTGACAACAAAACCGTGAATACGTAATAACAACCCGTTGCATTGCTTTAAGCTTTTCCCAGATGCTTAGAACTGCAATAGTCGTTGACCCTTGCCATGTCAAAATGTCTGTGCACATCATAAATGGTTGGAAATAGGGCCTCAATAGCAACCAGCGAATCTCTGAGACGGTCTTCAGCCTGTGGAACTTCTTTCATTGAGTTAAAGATTCCTTCCCGGGAGGAAAAGACTTTTTCAGGGGAGTTGCATATCAACAATATATCTGACCCCGCCAGGTAAGCAAGCAGCGAAGCTTCCTCCGCGCTGTAATGTTTCGCAATAGCCCCCATATCCAGATCATCCGTTGCCACAGGGCCTCTGAATCCCAACTCTTTTCGAAGCAAATCTGTAACTATCTTAGGTGATAGGGAAGCGGGATATATGGGATCCAAATCCGGAAACTTTACATGGGCGGTCATGATAATATCCGCCCCGTTATTTATCACTGATTGAAATGGTAATAGATCCCTGCGTCTGATAGAGTCCTGCGGTCTGTAATCTATTGGGAGATCCAGGTGAGAATCAACAGTTACTCCTCCATGACCCGGAAAATGCTTAGGGCATGTCAGCAGTCCTTTAGATTTGAAAGCCTCTATTACGATCGTTCCAAAATTACTCACTTCCGTCGGGTTTGAACCGAAAGAGCGGTCACCGATGGCAGTTCCCTGAGGATCTATGTTCTCTCCTAACACATCGAGAACCGGAATGAAATTCAGGTTAAATCCCACCATGCGCAGTTCTAGCGCCGTTGTGGAGGCAAAACGCAGAATAGAGTCGTTGGGATTATCTCCAGATGCCATAGTCATGGCAGATGGAAATTCAGAGAACGGAGATTGAAGGCGTTTGACTCTTCCGCCTTCCTGATCTACTCCAATGAGGAGTGGGCGACCTAATTTATTTATTGAAAAATTTTGTATGGACGAATTGAGTTCCGCTACCTGACGGGGTTCAAGTATGTTCCTGCTAAACAGTATAACTCCGCATGGATTCATAGCGTCAATGAATTCCGCCAGTTCAGGACAGAATCCGGTCCCATAAAACCCAACCATGAAAAGACGGCCGTAGTCACGTTCCAGCATTTGAACCTGAATCTCCTAGTCAAAAAATGTTAATTGGATCATGTTATTCTTTCTGCAAAAATACGCGTAAGTAAACTCACAATATATCTCTGAATCCTATCAGTAACCCCGATATCAGATTCTAAAAATAGCTGTGGAGCCCAGGAAGATAATTCACTCCAAAGTATGTGAACAGGACAGCGCAGAAACCTACAACCGAGAGCAACGCAATCCTTCCGCCAGACCATCCTCGGGTAAGCCGTGCGTGCAGAAAACCGGCGTAAACAAGCCAGGTTATCAGAGACCATGTTTCTTTAGGATCCCACGACCAGTAGGATCCCCAGGCGTGATCCGCCCAAGCCGCCCCGGTAATTATTCCCAACGATAGGAGGGGAAAACCAACAAGGACAGATCTATAAACAATTTCATCAAGAAGTTTTTTGTCTGGAAGCAAGGACGCCATCTTTGTGGATGCCCTTGAAACCAACAACAAGACCGCCGCCACGAATGAAACCGCAAACCCGGCGTAGCCCAGGAAACAGGTGAACACGTGAGCTACCAGCCAGTTAGATTGAAGCGCAGGAATGAGAGGCCTTATGTTTGGATCTATCAAAAAAGTGGAAGCAAGTATGAGAAAAATCATAGGTACCCCAAAAAAAGGGATGACATCCTCGCCAAACTTTCGCCAAACAACTATAAGGCCAAGCGCCACGGACCAG
>DYRE01000257.1 GCA_020718965.1 Desulfomonile tiedjei | reverse complement strand
GCCATGAGAATCGAGAAAAGTGTACCAAAAAGAATGTCGCCGTTAATGGGTACGATTGTGATCCTCGCCTGGACATTTTTAATCGGCCCATTGGGTGGAATGATGATCGGGGCTACGGCTTATTTCATGCTGGTGGAAAACACAGTTGCAGTTGTTGTTTGTGTGGCTTTACTCTTGCTGCCGCTAGTCCTGACAATAACATGGGGTTGCAGCGCTTGGGCCGAAGTCATTTTAAACAAGGCGCCTGAAACGCCTCCGTTTGAGATGGAAAATAAATCCACTGAGCCTGTTGCGCTAACGCAAGGATTGTAACAATTTCGAAACCAAAAGTGTCAATGGACTCAACCATTGCAGACGGGCCTGATGAATTCGCTCTATCTGTGGTTGCCAATATTTGGGCGCGGTCTACGACTTTCTTAGATCCCGTAATCTTTATGGTGAGATTGGTTAACTTTTGGCCCTTCGGTTGGAACTGTTCTCGCATTTATTGTTGTCCATGTTTTCAGACATTTCTTACGATCCCGTTTAGACGTTTGTCCCGTAGGTAATTGGATATTTGCGCCGTAACGGATCTTGTGGTTACTCCGTGTTGGGGTCTCCGCCTCTGAGTTTAGGGGGTAATCGAAACAGCGAAGAAAAGACAATTAACGAGGAAGCGAAAGAAACATCGCTGACGCCGATTGATCCTAGGTCTTTTTTCCAAAAAAAGCTTTTGAGCCTACAGATAATCGAGAAAGGAATTACAAAAAATGGAACAGGAACAATTCTTTTACAACCTATTCATGGCCCAAGAGGAAAAACGGCGCGTAGAGAAAAAGGCGGCCAAAACAAAACAAATCATCGATGGTCGGAACGAGCGCTCAAACTCTTTATCCGCAAGTTCTAGGCTAAAGGCCGGAATAAACTTTCTTTTTACCAGGGTATTATCTAGGCGCTAAAAGAAATGATCCGGCAAATTTTAAAATTGACTTTTTTCGTAAGGCGTTTAGCGCAGAATTCGCTTGAAAAACAAACAGTTCAAAAAAGAGGGAATCACAGGACCAATATTCAGATTGAAGGGGCTGGTCGGGGCGTCAATCATGACAGATTCTTTTTTGCTTGCGCAGACAGTTTCAAGGTAGACCGTTTCGAAGCCTTTGTATGAGAGTAACGGATGAAAAGGAAGCCTGACTCTTGTCAGACAACATGGCGCTGCTACCAAAAGAACCATTAGGATGACTATCAAAAGTCGATGATCAACCCGATCAACCCTGGATCTCACCTGAGTTAATGTTGAGAGCCTTTTGATTCAGATAAACCCGGCAAGAACTGCATCCATTAACCGGCTATCATTCATAGAGATAGTAATACAGGGCTATAGCAACTATCAATGCGCCAATGGCGCCTATTTTTGTTAGAAAATATGTTTCCATGAAGGTATTATATTCTGGATCCAATTTTTTAGAAGAAAAAAGCCTCCTCAGAAAAAATAAAATTCTTGAGAGTTTTTTATTGTTGCGGCTGACGAATATTTATGTTAAACCTTTTTGTCAGAAAACAGCCATAACACTCTTGATATAGATATTATTTTATGGACTGATGCAGAGAGTAGCCAGAAATTGGCTATGCTCGCTTAGAAGAAGCTGACTAAAGACCTTCGCTGTTTTCGTCATCATCGTATTTCAAATCCGGCCCAGCTATCGATTGCTTTTTGGGGGGGCCACCAGACACCGAGACCAAATTCGGCTTATCAGTAGCAGGATGCCCGGTAGATGTTTAAATTTTTGTTCAGACGTTTCTTCCTAATCCTGGTCATAGGCGGCCTCAGTTCTGCGCAAGCCTATAAAATGGATGTCACCAAAGCTGAAAACCCTAAACTCTACAAGCGTTCAGACCAGGAAGAGAGAAAACGTCGTTTTTCTTATGAAACCGTCAAGGTCAAACATGGGCTTCCTTCTGAGATCACACAAGTTTTGAGATGCATTTTTAACCATGAATGTTCACGAAGGGAGTCAATGGAATCACGTCGGCAAAACTATCCGGGCGCCATGAATGTTTCCGATAATCCTGGTTTCGCGGAGGGTTTTTCTGAAGAGGCTTCCCGCGTGGCAAATTCCGTGTCGAAATCATTGCGCAAAAGGAAATACAAACAGACAATTGGACTGCTTCCTTCAAATGAAGACTCAGCCAATGCCGAATTTTCCGCCAATCTCGACTTGAAGCCCGGTACAACCTCAGCCGAGAAAGAGGATCGTTTAGACCATATAGAAACCTCATTCTGGCCAAATGACCATAATTCACTAATTTTTATAGGGGATGCCAGTGGCCGTATTGGGGAGATTAAAAAAGTCATAGCGTCTTTGGACCATTCCGAGCCGCAGGTTCGTATAGAAAGCAGGATAGTACGTGCGAACAAAGATTGGAGCAGAGGAATGGGGATTCTTTGGGGAGGGAGAAATAACCAGTTCGGTGGAGTAAAGACCGATCGGTCAAGCTATTGGGGAATCACTGGAAATCAGTCAGGGGCCCCTGCAAATACAGCCACAGGAGCAAACCTTAAACAAACTGTTTTCCTAAAAGGGGTGCAGCAGCCAGTCTCGAGGACTATCACATCAAGTGAAATTCCATCCAGACTGGCAGTGAATCTGCCGGCGTACGTCGCAAATATTGGGGACATCATGGGATTAGGAATGCAATTTGGACTGCTGGCCAATCAGTACATTACCGAGCTTGATTTCAGACTTCAAATAGGCGAGGCGCAGGGTCAGGCCAAGACCGTGGCTCGTCCCAACATACAGGTTTCCAACGGCAAAAACGCTGTAATCAAGAGTGGCTCAGTACTAAACGTTCAAACATCCTCTCCTCAATGGGGAACCAACTCTCACCTGGTTTCGGTAGATCTCAAGCTCCAGGTCATTCCTAAAATCCTGCCGGATGGCAGAATAAGAATGGTGATCACCGTCACGGATAATGAACCAAATCCTTTTCCAACCACCGGAGAACTTTATCTTGAGAGAGAAGCTCACACTACTATGACAGTTGCAAACGGGGAAACATGTGTAATTGGAGGCATAATACGAGACACCGATATAGGGCGACGAGAAGGCTGGCCTGGACTCATGGATGTACCCATACTTGGGATGCTATTCAGCAACAAGTCCAAGGCTAAAGAAACTGACGAATTACTTGTGTTTATTAGTCCAAGCATCGTTTTCAAACCGAATTAGCGTGAACTCAATGTTAGCAGGAGGTCAAACCACAAATCGGAATTGAATGTTTTGGATAGACAGGGGAGTAAAAGGGTTCATTCTGTTGTAATTGATGCATAAATTTGCAAAAGCAGCAAATTCCATTCGGAATGGAAACAACTAGTCCTGAAAAATTATTCGCTTGAAGACCGACAGAATGGACCTCTATTCAATCCCGGCCTTAGTACTGAGAGCCAAGGTTGAGTTGTAAGTCCTTAGGATTGCTTCCAGCACTGTTCCAGCAATAGCTCTGGCCTTTTCTGAAATTGTCACACAGTAACTCGGATTGCCACGGGGATCGATGTCGCCGATCTTGAGATTTGGAGTTACGGCGCTTCCGGGTTGAATTAATCCCCTCAATACGCCGTTCAGCGCTGCCTTCACCGGCGCACCGGATACTTCTCCTATCACTTGGCCTTCCTCT
>DYRE01000256.1 GCA_020718965.1 Desulfomonile tiedjei | reverse complement strand
TCCACGCATCACGCGGTATTACCCTTATTCCCGGTAAAAGCTTTCCCCTTTTTTTCCCGAGCCGCCTGAAACGCCGCAGAAATAACCAATGGTCCGGAATTCCCTATCGGGCATTTCAACGCGCACCTGCCACACCCTACACAGTATTTGGAGAGTTCCATCACCCTTTCATAATCGCCAAGCCTTGTGAGAAGAATTAATCCCATGGGTATTTGGATACCATCCACTTCCTTGACAGGGCATACCCCGACGCACGAGCCACAGTTGTAGCAATTTATCGAACGACCGGTTCCTGGAGTCAGCATTGACTGCAGAGTATACTCAAAGACCATGAATACGGCGAACAATATCGCCAGCGCATTCAAGGTAACCCGGTTTGGCGCTTGCCCTATGAAGCTGTTCAGAAAGATGGATGAAAACCAGTCATATTTGGGAAAATCAGGCGTACCTTTCGACAGGGCGTCCTGAATAGCGTTAAAATATCCCGTGAGTGTCTCAGTGGCGCCTCGTAACATCTTGGGTTGAGCTGGAGTAAAAAGGCGCCCCTTTTCCAGCAATTCTTTCTTGAATTCGGGAATCTGGTTATCCAGAACTGAAATTAAATCAGGATATACAAGGGTCTTGATATCCGTTATCCTGTGGTCCTTAACCTCAACTTCCACCTCGATGGAACCGCGGAAACCCTCTCCCCTGCCAATATAAACACCGTCAGCGACACGATCGATTCCGGCTCCCAGAGGCCTCATCATAATTTGGCCCTCGTTGACGCTCTTGACGTTCACAAAAGAAATTACATACCCAACTACCACAAAGGCGATGAAACCAACAAAATAGTAAAAATTACGGCTCTTTTGAAGTCGATAGTCTTTGTACCACTTGTAGCCAATAGTTAAAATTAACACTACAGCCAGAATGAACCGGCTTGACGGAAAGATTAACGCAACGGTTAGCGCATAGAGGAAAAGACGCACGCCTCTTGAGTTGACAGAGTTCCACAACAGTTCTAACAGGTTACGATATAGCTTTGACGACGTCATCAATAAATTCCTTACCAATGAGACCCTGTCGAAGTCCATGTATCAAGGATTCCTGTGGAACTATTCCCGCTAAAATAGCTTGCCGGGTTTCAAGTTGCATGATTTCAAACATTTTGGGAAGCGGCAAATATTGGACGCAAAAACTCTGACAATTGCCACACCTCACGCACTTCAATCCTCCATTACGGATGAACCTGTCATAATCAAGTGCCCTTCCTGCCACCACCAACTCAGCCTGCAATGATATCCCTACCGGACACTTGTCTTGAGTCGCATAACACGCCCTGCATTCGTAACAATAGATGGTGGCGGGATTACCCCGCAGGATAGGTTTTAAGGTTGTTGCGAGCAAAGCGGACACAATGCCGAAAAGAGCGACTCGATCCAGATTGAGAGTCCAGCCTCTATCCTTCAGGTTGGTGAAAAACTGATACCGATGAATACCCGGAAGTGTCAACGGTTGGTTCTCATCGGAGCGTTTCTTTCCAATCTGAGAAGGTTTTTCGCTTTCCGACATCCACATTTCCTAAATTCTAATTAGTGAGGTAGCATTGCCGACATAAGTAAACCGGCTATTAGTCCACCAAGAGCACCCTGAACAAGTTCTTTTGGTGAGTTCATGTCTAGCGCCCAAGCGATAATCAGCCCGGATAGAGCGCCGACGAATGCGAATATAATCCAAAGTAACACTTGGTTTCTCTCAGTTCTAAGGGACTTTATATCTACACCTGGCTCATGTTAAAAGCCTGCCCGAACATCCGATTTTAACACTCGAATTACACATTTGGTCCTGAAAGCGTCGCAGTAAGTCTCTTCGATAACATCTTCGGTACCATCAATCCGATCAAAGCCGCAGCGATTATACCGCCGAATGCGCCCTGTAAAATTTTTGTCGGTTCCAACTCAAAAAGAGCAAAGGCTAGAATGCCTCCCCCTACAGCGCCGCCTAATAAAAAACCAGCGAGCTGGATCCAGAAATTCTTTGACGCGTCGGGACTAAAAAGTTTCGATCCGAGAAATATGAAAAACACATTGACTCCCGCTATGGCTATTGCAAACGCCGCAATCATAATTATGTCTCTCGCAAATCTCGGGTCAGCCGGTTGGAATACCGACAAATTGAGAAATTTCATGAAAATAGCCGCCATGGGAGCCATCACGGCCATGGACGCAAACGTATAGGCGCCTTTGATGAAACCTGTTTCGGCTCTCATCGTTCCCTCACCCATCATGCCTCCACCTCCCAGAGGGGACGGCCCACAGGAAGTCGTTGCGTTAATTATGTAGGCCGCCATAACAATGGCCAATTGGGACCAACTCAAGAAATTGAACTGAGCTGGGCCAAAAAGATAAAGAGTGGGCACTAAAGCGGCTGTAAGTATTCTGGCGCAGGACAGAGGGAGAATTGTCTGGAATTGAACGAATATGGCGAGCATACCCGCAACTCCGAGGGCTTTTATGGAAACAAGGCTGTTCAGCATAGAGGCCAATGCGGTAAATCCGCCAGTCGCAGCCAACGCGCCGGCAGCCAAAAAACCGGCGGCCATCGCCGTCACAGGCAATAAAATTATTCCTTCAAGCAGGTCATTCAATCGAATCCGGCAGATCAGAATCATCAAGAGACCGCCACTGACCAAAACGGACTGGACAGGCATTTTGCCGAAAGGTTGAAATATTGCTATCAACAGGGAGACGACAAAAATTGCCAAAGCGACAAATCCCTTTATAGGGGCCTCGACTTGATTCTCGGTGTTACGCCCTATGTCAAGACTCTCAGGGGCCTCTCTCAGCGCTACGTCATTCGGATAGAGCTTTTGGCTTACAAATTTTAGAAACAACGCCACCACGGCTGTCCCCAGCATTAAAGCAAATGCCTGGGGAGCCCTGAGGATTCCGTCAGAAGCGGTCGGGAAAAAGCTCCCCAGGAACCCCTCGGCAATTTGACCAACTCCACCGATAGGGGAAGGGCCGCATGAACCCATAGAGTTTCGTGTAAACGCCCCAATTAAGACTATGAGTTGCGATTTACTCAGGATACCCAGTCCGCCTTCGAATCCAAAAGTAAACAACAAGGGAAGAAGGGCCGCGGCCAGAATTCTTCCACACGGGAGCGACGATATGACAGGCAAGTTTATCAGTATCACAAGAGTTCCGACCAGGCCAATCGGACTTCTCCTCAGATAACCCAAGATAGCTTTCAAAGCGTCGAATCCGCCCGAAGCTTTAAGTCCTCCGGCCAGAAACAACCCGGTTAGTAATGCTGTGATAGGATGCAGGATTATTCCGCCGAGGAACTCGTTGGGAAGCAACACCACGGAATCCCAACCATATGCGGCGAACCTGAAGACAGCGCCCACAATAAGGCACAACACGGTGGAAAGGACCAAAACCGTCTGAACTGGAGTTCTAATATAGCCGAACAAGGTCAGCAACATTAAGACAACAAAAATTCCAAGCGTTATAAATCCCAAGAACTCCAAAAGAATCTCCGCATTTCCTAATGATTTACAGATTCAAAGCCGGCGCCGGAACTAAAGCAAATCATGGCCATCTGCCACACGAATCCCCAGCGCCACAATTTTTAACGGTCCTGATCCAGACCGGATCAATCTGATAACCCTCCGATGAACTAAAAATCCTTACTTCTGAGC
>DYRE01000255.1 GCA_020718965.1 Desulfomonile tiedjei | reverse complement strand
AAAGTCACGGTGGTTTTGTTACATGCCAAAGCGAATTGGGAAAAGGCACGATTTTCAAGATATGCCTGCCTGCTGTCTCCAAAGGAAACCAGTAAATGGAAGACCTCGAAAAAACCAAAGATCAGCTTGTTGATGAACTGCAACAGATGCGGGTCAGGATTTCTGAATTGGAGTCTTCCCAAGGTGATGTGAGCCTCACAGAGAGCATTATAAAGGAACTGAAAGAAAATAAAGAATTTCATCTCCAACTGTTTCAGAATATGTGGGAGGGCTTCGCTTACTGCAGGATGATTTATGATGAAAAGGGCCGGCCAGAAGATTTTGTCTATCTCGATGTCAATGTGTCATTTCAGAGGTTGACAGGATTATCGGATGTTGTGGGCAAGAAAGTTTCGGACGTAATCCCTGGAATCAAGAAAGACTATCCTGAAATCTTTGAGATTTATGGCAGAGTCGCTAAGACAGGGCAACCCGAAAAATTTGAAATCAATCTGAAGTCGCTGGACATAATTCTAAATATTTCAGTATTTAGTCCACGCTTGGATTACTTTGTCGCCATTTTTGAGAACGTCACTGAAATGAGGATGGCGGAAAAAGAAAAAACAGACCTCGTTGAAAGGTTATTCCAGTCAGAGAAGCTCCAGGCCATAGCAACTCTGGTTGGTGGTATTGCCCATGACTTTAACAACATGTTGCAGATAATCATGGGCTATTCGCAACTGCTTTTGGAAGACAAAAGAAAAGATGGCCAAGATTATGGGGACTTGCAGGGTATATTGAAAATTGCTGAACAAGGGGCCGATCTCTTGAGACGGTTGTTGATATTTGCTAGAGAATCTCCAACTGATAAGACTTTTGTAGACCTCAATTATCAGATCAGGAAACTGTCAAATCTAATTTCCGGGGCGTTCCCAAAAATGATCGAGCTTGATATTGATTTGCATGAGGGGCTTCATCCGATTCTGGCGGACCCGGCCCAAATTGATCAAGTGATCATGAACCTTACTATTAATGCTTCAGAGTCCATGCAGGATGGAGGTCGACTTCAGATAAAGACACAGAATGTCTTCCTCGATAATCAACCTGATGGTTTTGACATATCATTAAATCCAGGCGCTTACGTCAGGCTTTCTGTTTTAGATACTGGCATTGGAATGGACAAACAAACAATGGCCAGAATTTTTGATCCGTTCTTTTCCACAAAGCAAAGAGGATCAACGAGAGGGACCGGGCTTGGGTTGAGTGTGGTTCGTGGGATAGTTGAAAATCACGGAGGAAGCGTGACATGCGAAAGCGAACCAGGGAAAGGGGCTGTATTCTCGGTTTACTTTCCGAAAATGGAATATGAAGAAAGTGACGAACTTATAACCCAATCTCCACCAGCAACATTTTTAACTGGAACCATTCTGATGGTTGAAGATGAACCATTGCTATGCGATTTTGGAAGGCGGGTTCTGTCTCAGGCTGGTCACGATGTGATAGTCGCTTTAAACGGGCGGCAAGCGGTGGATATTTATCGATCAAGACACAGGGATATTTCCCTGGTAATGCTTGACCTCCTGATGCCTGAAATGGGAGGAAGAGACTGTTTAGAGGAACTGGCAAAAATCAACCCATCCGTGAAAGTGATTATTGCCACTGGATTGCACTTGGATGATCAACTAAAAGCAGAATTGGCCCCCTTTGTTAAAGGTATCGTTTATAAACCTTACAGGGTGTTTCAGCTACAACGCGAGGTAAATAGAGCCTTGGCGGGTTCATGAATCGAGATTCTCACGGCTTTTCCGACTGCAGTGCTGTTGGGTGTGTGGGCTTGGGGCTTGACAAAACCCTCTTCAGACCATCCTGGGATGTACTGAATTATTAGTATGACCGGGAGCGGCTTTTGAAATCATGTATGAAGGCATTGTCCAGCCAATGCATGATTGTTTTTACCTTCAGCCTTTGATAAAACTAGATTAAGGTTTTTTGGATTGATGGGGCAGGTTGTGTCATTTCACATTTTTTCGGAGGATGTGAACCGATTCCTGGATTGCAATGTCGGTGAATCAATCGGAGAGACCAAATAACGGTTCCCATAATCCGAGAAACTGAGCCTGATTTTAATAACTGAGAGACATGTAGCCAATTATGAAGCGTCTTAAACATTTCACGTCATTGCTAACCCTGATCGCCCTTTCGTGTTTTTTAGAGGCCTGCGGGAGCAAACCAGGTCCGTTTGTCCCTCCTCCGCCGGATGTGACCCTGACTAATCCAGTCCAGCGGGAAGTGACCACTTATCTGGACCATACCGGCGCCATTTCTGCTACGGAATCCGTAGAAATTAGAGCCCGAGTCGCCGGGTATCTTGAAAGCATTAACTTTGAGCCTAGAGCAAAGGTGAAGGCTGGAGACCTACTGTTTGTGATCGAACCTGCGCCTTATCGCGCCAAAGTTCAGCAGGCCATAGGTTCAGTTAATTCCCAGAAGTCTACCCTGAGGATTCGACAGATTGAACTGGACAAATACGCCAACCTCGGGGCCAAGGAGGCCATATCAGAGCTTAAACTTGAAGACACCAAAGCCAACCGTGATATGGCGGAGGCCGAGTTGGAGAAGTCCAAAGCGAATCTCGAAACTGCGAAAATAGATCTCGAATATACCCATGTGCGTTCTCCGATAAATGGCCGGGTCAGCAGAAACCTTGTGGATGTTGGAAATTTGGTAGGCGTTTCCGGGGCGACGGTTCTGGCCAATGTCGTAAATGATGATTCTGTATATGTTTATTTCAATCTTACTGAGGCCGAACTGTTGTCTTTGACAAGAAAATCCATAAATGGAAAAGGCTCATCTTTTTCGCATACCGAAGAAACGCCAGTGTATATGGCTCTGGCGGACGAAACAGGATATCCCCACGTAGGCAAACTCGACTACACCGACATAAGGGTGGACCCTGGCACAGGAACAGTACAGGTTAGGGCGATTTTCGCGAACCCCACCGGACTGTTCTACCCGGGAATGTTCGCCAGAGTCAGGGTTCCTTCCGAAACCCGGGAAGCCATGCTAGTGCCGAATCTGGCCATAATGTCGGATCAAGGCGGCAAGTATGTGCTTGTCTGCGATGACGATAACATTGCCAGGCACAGGAGAGTCACCTTGGGACAGGTAGTTGACGATATGAGAGTCATCGAAAGTGGCCTCACTCTTGAGGACAGGGTTATTGTCAGTGGTTTGCAAAAAACGAGACCAGGTTCAAAGGTAAATCCCACCGGTGGGTCCGAAAAAAAGACAACGTCGGTTGATGACGGCCTTCGGCCGGTCAAAGACTGATTAAGGCCAAATATATGTTCAGCCGATTCTTTGTAGCCAGGCCAATTTTTGCCTCAGTCATATCAATACTGATAGTAATCGCCGGCAGTATAGCGCTGTTGTCTTTACCAATTTCCAGATATCCCGACATTACTCCACCAGTGGTCCAGGTCACAGCAAGCTATCCGGGGGCAGATCCTCAGGTCGTTGCCGACACAGTTGCAGCGCCGATTGAACAGGAAGTCAACGGTGTAGAAAACATGCTCTACATGAGCAGCACCAGTGCGAGTGACGGCTCATACACGCTTAAAATAACATTTGAATTGGGTATTGATGTGGATACGGCTACGGTTCTTGTTCAGAACCGTGTCGCTCGCGCGATGCCTCGATTGCCTCTGGAAGTCCAGCGCTTGG
>DYRE01000254.1 GCA_020718965.1 Desulfomonile tiedjei | reverse complement strand
TGCTGCTGTTGGGATGGACGCTGGTAAACTCGGAGTGAGCGATGAAACTCTTGAATCCCACTACATGTTCCATGTCGCCCTTCTGGAACCAAAATGCCTGGAATCTCTCAAGGAATCGTTTATATCACCTTTTTTTGACGTAGCGAAAGAAGAATTGCTGGACCACATCAGAGACTACAGAGACCTGGAAGGTCTCGAGGTAAGACCACCAGACGTATGGCGAGCGTTTGTCAGAGTGAAGCCAGGGACTCTCTCACGGTTTGCCGACGAAAACGGCCTGAACGGCATGCCTCAGCGTATGATCGAGGATGAATTTGTAAGCCGTAATTCGGTTCGACTCAACAGGAATTTTTACAGTTCACTAGGGGAGAAACAGGCTTTTGTGCTATCTCACGGTCGAAACGTAATGATTCTTAAAATCGTGGGTTACGCCGAGAATGTAGTCCGTTATTACAAGTTGGATGATTTTCCCGCACATGTCTGGATAGCGCATCAGCGCTACCCCACCAGGGGTCGTGTCTGGCATCCAGGTGGCGCCCATCCGTTCATGGGCCTGAATGAAGCCCTGGTTCATAACGGTGACTTTGCAAATTACCATGCGACTAGTGAATACCTTAGACAAAGAGGCTATGAACCGCAATTCATGACGGATACCGAAGTCAGCATAATGCTGTTTGACCTTTGGAACAGGGTCTACGGTTATCCATTGGAAGTAATAATCGAGGCCCTTGCCCCTACCGGTGAATTGGACTTTGACATGTTGTCCGAGGAAAAGCAGGTTTTATATGAAGCTGTCCAATCCACTCATATTCAGGCATCCCCCGATGGGCCCTGGTTTTTCATTATCGCTCGTCATGTGCCTGAAACCAAAACCTTCCAGTTGATTGGAATAACAGATACAGCCATGCTACGTCCCCAGGTTTTTTCTATCTACGACGGCAAGGCCCAAATCGGCTTGATATGTTCTGAGAAACAAGCTATCGACGCTACACTGAGGTCCATATCTTCAGAGGATAGCCGGTTCAGTCCTGTAGCGGACAAATACTGGAACGCAAGGGGCGGATCAGCGTCAGATGGCGGAGCGTTCATGTTTAACATAAATCACACCGAAAACGGGAAATATGAACTTCGCTGTCATAACAAATTTGGCGATGAAGTGACGGTTCAGAAGCGACAAGCAATGGATGTTAGCGAACCCGTCATCAAGCCCGAGGGATTTCAGAACATTTCGCTTCAATTGGATGAAGCCATAAGCGAGCAAAACTCAAAAAAGATAATTGATTTATTGCGCCAAAACGCTAAAACCTGGGGCTATAATACCATTCGCTGGGTGATGGGGGAATTGGCCAGAAAAACCCTCAGAAACCCCAAATGCTCGGCTACAGTAATTGAAGCGCTTACCGTTATACTTGACGGTCGTTTCCCGCTTGGCGACAAAAAGCGTTCTGCGCTTGTGAGTCTCATTAAGGACTGCCTGAATCAGATTTTCAGGTCCCTTCCAAAGATCACGGAGACAGTAAAGATCGGGCATTACAGTTTGATAGAGGCTTCCGACAGAATAGCTCTCCGCCCTCCTATAGCCGTGGAAATGATCCTTGTCGTAGACGCGAAAGATTTTGACCCTGAAGGAGACCACTGCGACGCCGTTTTGATGGCCGACGCTTACAAACTTGGCTGGAGAAAATTTATTGTGTTTGATCTCCGGGGTCAAAGATTTGAAGGCTGCGGCTTTGGTTCCGACACTAGGGACGTAAGAATGGATCTCTACGGATCATCGGGAGACTATACCGCAAGCGGCATAGACGGTATGGAGATTCACATTCACGGCAATGCCCAGGATCAGATCGCCCAGATTATGAAAGACGGTCTTCTTGTCATCCACGGAGACGTTGGACAGTGCTTTATGTATGGCGCAAAAGGAGGGACCGTTTACGTTTTGGGTAATGCTGCGGGAAGACCTCTTATCAACGCGGCTGGGCATCCAAGAGTAGTCATAAACGGCACAGCGCTCGACTTCCTGGCTGAAAGTTTCATGGCTGGTGACCCTTTGAATGGAGGCGGATTTGTCATACTCAACGGTCTTACGGTCGACGAGGATGGCAACGTGAGTTTTCTGGATAGGCCTTATCCTGGATCAAATCTGTTCTCCCTTGCTTCGGGTGGCGCCATTTACGCCAGAGATCCCCACAGACTGATAGTGGAAGAACAACTCAACGGCGGTGCGCTAGTCGAATTGACAGATGAGGACTGGCGACTCATTGAGCCATATCTCAAGGAAAATGAGAAACATTTCGGTATCTCAATAGAACAACTGCTCACGGTAGATGGAACCCTGAATGACCCCAAGTCAGTGTATCGCAAGGTCACCGCTGTTCCTCTGTCAATTTTATCCCAAATTCCCAGCACAGATGATTCGGTATGGGATGCTGACGCTGCCTGATTACTTGTTCATTGCCCTGGCGCCAGAAATAAATGCAATTTCATCCAACTAAAAGAGAAAATCTCGACTCTCTTATGACAGCCGATGAAAATCTCGAAATGTTTGACTACATAGCTCCGTACTATGACGGAGCTAACCGCATTCTATCGATAGGACTGGACTCCCAGTGGCGGAAGGAGGCGGTCAGGAAACTTTCCCCACAAGATTGCTCACTTTACCTGGATGTTGGGTGCGGCACGGGCGACATCAGCCTTGAAATACTTCGTCAGAACAGGAACTGCCACATTGTGGGCATCGACAAATCTCTGGGTATGCTCGAGATAGGCTGGAAGAAACTTCGGCGATTCGGTTTAGACTCGAAGATTTTACTCAAGGAGGGAGATTGTCTTTCCCTGAATTTTCCAGATGATTCATTCGATGGAGTCATCACAGTGTTCTGCATAAGGAACGTGCCTGATCACAGGCGAGCTTTTTCAGAGATGGTCCGGGTCCTCAAGCCCGCTTCAAAGCTAGTCGTTATGGAACTCACCGAACCTCTGGGGCAGATAATGAAACCCCTCTTTCGCATTTACTCGCGAACTGTGATGCCGCTCATAACAAGAATCATGTCGTCTGTTTCAGCTTACAAATATCTGTCGGATTCCATGGCAGCCTTCCCAAAACCAGATGAAATCAAAGGCGTGATGATCGAAGCCGGAATGACTGAAGTTCGATATAAACAGATTACGGGGGGTATTGTTACAGTGTTTGAGGGTGTAAAAGATATTGAACGCAAGCGCCCGTCATTTTGCGCTCGATAAGGCAATTTCGACCCGGGAAACATAAATTCGTTTACAATCCTGCAAGACTGTAATACAATTTTGCAGCATGATTAAACGCTGGATAAAACTGCCGGATAAATCTTCCTTTTTTCTCTTCGGCCCACGGCAAACGGGAAAAAGCACCTTGGTCGAAGAAATTCTTGGAAGCCCTCATTGGACTGTAAACCTGCTGCTATACGATACATTTACCCAATATTCCAAGTATCCTGAATTATTTAGAAAAGAAGCGCTCCACAAGATTGACAAAGAGGGTGTAAGAACCATTTTTATCGATGAGATACAAAAGGTTCCGACCCTTCTTAACGAAGTCCAGTATCTGATCGATCAGAAAACGACTCAATTCATCCTTACTGGCTCAAGCGCCCGCAAACTGAGAAAAGGCGGCGCAAATCTTCTCGGTGGAAGGGCCGTAGAAAGGTTTCTGTTTCCGTTTATATATTTCGAAATTGAGAAA
>DYRE01000253.1 GCA_020718965.1 Desulfomonile tiedjei | reverse complement strand
TAAGAATGGACTTTGATTATCTACAGAATTACGCAGGCCCTGTTCTGGACGCATACGAAAAGGCAATAATCGACTGTATCCAGGGTGATCATATGCTGTTCGGGCGTCAGGATGGGGTGGAGCTGTGCTGGGCTTTTCTTGATCCACTTGTGGAGGCTTGTGGAGAATGCTTTGACAGAGGACCGGAACTCTTGTTTTATCCGGCGGGCGGATGGGGCCCATCTTTTGATGGCGCCCAAGCGAAGAACAGCCCTGAAATAGGCTCAAATCGCAGATCCGAGGAACCCTCATCTGTGTGAGTCTGGAAATGGCTGACCCTGAATACGGTTGGACGGTAGAAATGCAAATCAAAGCTTCGAAACAGGACTTACGATGTCTGGAAGTTCCCGTCTCGTATCTAAAAAGAATAGGCAAATCAAAGATTTCAGGGACAATAAGAGGGGTTGTGGGAGCAGGAGCCAAGATTCTGCACACAATATTTAGCGCTGCGCTTGAGGTTTTTTTGTGAATAACCGTCCCAAGGAAGTTCTCATAGTGTTTTGTCGATATCCCGAACCAGGGAAAGCCAAAACCCGCCTGATACCAGCGCTTGGGGCACAGGGAGCCGCGGATTATCATAGACTCCTCACCGAACTGACAGTGGATAAGGTCCGTGATCTCTGTTCGAAGAGGTCAGGAAGGACTATCGAGGTTCATTACACAGGCGGCAATATTGAACTAATGAAGGATTGGCTCGGACAGGATCTAGTTTACATCGAACAACCTCTCGGTGATCTCGGGCAAAGAATGCTATTTGCTTTCGAACACGCTTTTGAAAAAGGGGCCAGACGAGTGGTCATAATTGGAGTCGATGTCCCTGCTATCTCCGTTCATCTACTCGAGGAGGCTTTATTCAAACTTGGGCGCCACGACCTTGTCCTTGGACCTTGCGAAGATGGCGGTTATTACCTCATCGGTCTCAATCGACCATTTGCCGGGCTGTTCAAGGGTATAAGCTGGGGGACTGACACTGTGGCGCAGGATACCCTGACGCTGGCGCAGCGGAATTCTCTGTCCTATAAACTGATAAAAACACTTAAAGATGTTGATAGGCCGTCAGATTTAATTGTCCACAAAGGACGTTCTCTCACCAGCGCTAGTTTCTCCGAGACAATCGCTACCGGTTTTTCATCGAAATCAATTACTGTAATAATCCCGACTCTGAACGAGGAATCGAACCTTGCCGAGACCTTAACTACGGTTACAGGCTTCGACAACGTGGAGATTATTGTCGTTGACGGCGGGAGTTCGGATAAAACCGTAGACATTGCTCGCGAACACGACGCTACGGTATTGTCAGGTCCGACAGGAAGGTCCGCTCAGATAAATCTTGGCGCATTGTTTGCTAATGGAGAAATTATAGTTTTTCTTCATGCCGATACACGACTGCCTGTCGGATGGATTAATAATGTTCATTGCGAACTCGAGAAAAACGGGGTCGTTGGAGGGGCGTTTAAGCTTGGTATCGATGGTGACTCGTTGGGACTACACCTGATCGAAACGATGGCGAATTTCCGATCTCGGTGGTTAGGAATGCCGTACGGCGATCAGGCAATATTTGTCAAAACTGAGGTCTTCAGGTCCTTGGGCGGATTTTTGAACCTGCCAATCATGGAGGACTTCGAATTCGTGAAACGTTTGCGAAAGAAGGGAAACATAAACATTGTTCCCAATAGCGTTTTAACTTCAGCCAGACGATGGGAGAAGCGCGGGATTTGGGTAACCACTGCAATCAACCAGGTCATTATAATCGGATATTTGCTCGGAATCTCTCCCAAACTTTTGGCGAGATTATACGGAAGATAGCGCATGATTCTTCAATGGCTGTTTACTCGTGCGCCGAACTTTCTAATAGCAGACTGCGATCCCAGACTTGATTGGAATCAAAAGGCATCTTTCTGGGAAGCCAGATTGCCTGGCATATCATCTCATTTGTCTTGGATTGAACTTGTTCAGGACAATTAGGGGCACATGCTTAAGGAACTGAATGTGCCTGTATTAATTTTTCCATGAGTATTGCGTCATCGCCGGTTTGCTCGTAAAATCTTTTTCTGATTCCAACTTTCACGAAACCGCATTTCTTGTACAGTTTAATTGCTACATGATTTGTTTCGGCCACTTCGAGCAAAATTCTTGATATTCCCATTTGCTCGCAGGTATCTCCAAGATAGTTCATAAGGAACCTCCCCAGTCCTTTGCCTCGAAAATCAGAATGGAGACTGACATTCATCAGGTGAGCCTCGTCCATGACCTTCCAGAAACAAAAATATCCAATCAGTCGGTTCTCAACCCTGAACACGATCAAGCCGGGATTCTGTCTTTCTATTTCACGCAAAAACATGTCTCTGGACCAAGGACTATATATAGTGGTTCCTTCTATCTCCAAAGTTTCACGAAGATCATCTTCAGTCATTGGTGAAGCGATTACTATATCCGACCAGTTGATAGTTTTTGAGACGTTGTTTGGCAATGTCTACACTACAGTACCGTAAGATTGTTCAGGGAAACATCCTTTTTCTAAAGGTCAGAGGAGAAAATAACAACAGACCGAAAAAGTGACGCCTAGCAGGAAAAGAGCAAAAGAAACTCTGTCAAAATTTCCGGCCAGCATGTCCAAGGCCCCCAATGCGGGGATGGAAAAATAAGCCAATTTTAGAGCGGGAACCAGGTTCTCCGGCCAGGCGGCTACTAAAGGCCTTAAAACCAATGATCCCAGAATAATGAGCGGAACCTGGGCTACAAAGCAGATTGTGAACCCTAAACCCAAAGAAGCCGCGAAATAAAGAAGAATTTTGCGTTTGGATCGATCAAGAATGGCAGACTCAGCGGGAATGGAAAGCTTTCCCAATCCTATTCGTAAAACAAGGTCAAGTCTACTCCCCAGGAAAGAAAGCGGCATGAATAGCATAAAACTTAGAAGAGCCAGGGCAATGATGTCAAAATGCGACTGATTCCATACTATAATAGCGGCGGATACGGCAATCGAACTGGAAAAAGTAACTTCCGGAGCTATAAATCCGCCTATCGGTGGGCGTCTCAGCCACAAGACCTCAAAAAGAGCCCCCACAGCGAGTCCGGTCTCTACGCTGCCAAGCGCCCACCCAATGACAGATCCCACGACAATTGGTCTGGACATCATCAACTGACCGATCTGATACCGGTCCAACCAGAATATGCCGCCCAACGCCGCAGCACAAAAAGCCTCTTTAAACATCTGTGACCTGTGAACTTATGAGTGAAACAATATCCAGGCCTTTCTTAGGGACATCCTGATACCAATCAAAAGTTTCTATGGATACGGATGGCTGTAGAGATTTCTAAGCCCGGAGTTGAAATAATTGTTGTTTTGGATCAAATACTCTGAGGAGAAGTCGAGCATAACATATAAGAATCGCACAAATCACAAAAATCAACTGGCTTCTCGAAAGGCACACTCTGCACACTGATGCCAATGCCTTCCTTAAGTATTTCCCTGATGGCGTTAATCGATTCTTCGCCCAACGCAAGAGATCGCGTAAACGGCTTTTTTGTTCCGTTAACTGACATGTTCCCCAGGTTGAGTGAATTAAATTTTACACCCGCTTTCATAAGCCTCAGAGCGTCAACCGGTGTGTCTACTATGACCATGCGCCTAATACCAGGAGCGTCTTCACTCTGAAGAAGTCGAGAGACTTCATCAACAGTATCTATCACGATT
>DYRE01000252.1 GCA_020718965.1 Desulfomonile tiedjei | reverse complement strand
ATTGAAGGCCTGAAAATCGAATGATTCGCAGGCTTCCGCTTTCCATAGGCGCAGGAGGTTCACAGTGTTGGACATGTATCCGGGAACCGGCGTATCGCAGGCCACACCTTTGACCACCAGATCAGGTTTCCAGTTGACCCGGTAACGTCCTTCAGCGTCATAGAAGGTTTCTGTGGAGCCTCCAAACTTGACATCAAATTCCAGTTCGGGCCGACTGATCTCCCATGGATTTCCATGCCTGAGCCACTTGTCAGTTCTCTCCCTTTGCCATCCGTCCTTGATCTCCTGATCAAAGATTCCAAATTCGTATCTGATCCCAAATCCAAAAGCTGGAATATCCAAGGTTGCAAGGGAATCCATGTAGCAGGCGGCGAGCCTTCCCAGACCGCCATTGCCCAACCCGGGTTCGAGTTCCTTATCCAGCACGTCATCAAGGTCCTGTCCCAGGGTAAACATCGCCTCACGAGCCTCATCCGTGATGCCCAGACTTAGAATGGCATTGCCCAGTTGCGGTCCCATGAGGAACTCTGCGGAAAGATAACAGACAATCTTCAGTTCCGGACGTACAAGTATGGCCCTATCGGTGTTTATGCAGCGTTCAGCCAATCGGTCTCGAACCGCATGCGCCAGAGATATGTACCAGTCGTTGATTGTAGCGGATTCTGGTAATCTTACTTGCTGGCAATACAGATGGTCCAGAACCCCCTGAGTGAGTCCAAGTTTGGTAAAACTGGATCTCGCATTTTCTGAGCAAGTTCTTTCACCCTTGAATTTTTCCTTGTTCTTTCCATCGTCCATGTTAGACGTCCCCTCTATTTTTTGAAGCTACCGTCATCTAGCGCATTTTATTGTACAAGATTGGCCTATTCTAGGCAAACATTAAGATAGCATTAAGATAGCGGTTGTTGACAACAGATTCAGATAACTGTAAAACAGTAACAAAATCTACCGGGTTTTCTCGACACCAAATACAAGATTTAGCTAGCTTCCTTATTTCAGCTTCGCTTCCAGCGGATGAATTCAAGCAAATGTTTACGCATAACGATTTCATTTTGTATCAGAAGTTTGGAGAACACCACTAGCGAGGTTTTAAGAAACCATGACCAGGGACGGACAGAAGTTTGATCTGGATGAAGAACTCCTGGAAAAGCTTTATGCAAAGTACGCCAAGGGAGGGCTTCGCGTCTCCGGATGGAGGCAGTGGGCGTACTTCGTAACGAAAAAGAGCCTGTGGGTCTCGGTTGTGGCGAGCACTAGAGCTCTTAAACGCGTGATGGACATTGCTGGATCGGCTGTCGGACTGGTGCTTCTTTCGCCAGTATTCATAATAACCTCTTTATTAATAAAGATTGAAGATGGTGGCCCCATTTTTTACGGTCAGGACCGAGTCGGCAAATGGGGAAAAATCTTTCGAATGTACAAGTTCCGTTCCATGATAGTTAACGCCGACAAGATGAAGGATACCCTGCTGGATCAGAACGAGTCGGGTGGCGTGATATTTAAGATGAAGAGGGATCCGAGAATCACTCGAGTGGGCAGAGTAATAAGAAAGCTGAGTATTGACGAATTACCTCAACTCCTGAATGTTCTGAAGGGTGACATGTCACTGGTCGGTCCCAGGCCGCCTGTGCCGCGCGAAGTTGCTGAGTATGAACTGTCGGACCGTCGGAGACTCGACATGGTGCCTGGACTTACCTGCCTGTGGCAAGTAAGCGGTCGCAGCGACATCGATTTTGAGGGCCAGGTTCGCCTTGACGTTCAATACCTTGAGAGCCAATCATTGAAAGGGGACATTCTTTTGCTCCTCAAGACCATCCCCGCCGTGCTTTCAGGCAGAGGAGCATACTGAGTCGTGGATGGGGTAATATGAAAGTCATCCTCACCTGTTTTGAATCCGGGACGCCATTTGGTCCGTTGACTCAGTTTCAACCGGTGGCGCTTTTGCCAATACTAAATGTTTCGTTACTCCAACGCCAGATTGAAATGTGCGTCGCCGCAGGTTTCAAGGATATCGACATAGTGGTCGTAGATCATCCTCTGGCGATAAAGAGCTTTGTCGGGGATGGCGCTCGCTGGGGCGCTTCAATCAGGGTCATAACCTTCAAAGACGCCTGTTCCAGTCTCCAAACCATTTCCAGGCTATCCGACAAGCTTGAAGGCCCAGTGATGGTTTTACCTGTCGAGCATTGTCTCAACTTTAGTATAGGGGATTTGCAAACATTCCATCAATCCCATCAAGCTAAAGTGACCCGACTACTGTGCGCTTGCCAACTGAAAGCTGATCTGCAATTTGAGCAGAAATCGGCGCCGCTTTCTTTTCATAATCTTCCTGAACCTGTCGATTCAGGAATTTTAATAATTGACTCGCCCGTTGATTCAAACAGTGGTCATGAACAGATGATTTTCTCCGGTTCATGGATACCCATAAATTCTCCCCGTCGTTTATGGTCGGCCAACATGGCTTTCCTGGCCGGATTGTTTCCGGTCCTGACCACTGAAATTAATGTTGAGGCGGATAACAATGCCCGTGTTGGTCATCACTCCATGCTTGATGCGACTTCCGTTATTGAAGGTCCGGTTTTTCTTGGAGATTTTGTTTCAGTCCGTTCGGAAGCCCGAGTTGGACCCTATGCGGTAATAGGAAGCGGGTCGATAATAGACAAGGAAGCTAATGTCAGCTACTCGTTAATTCTCAAACATGTATACATGGGAACCCAGACGACCATGAATTTGGTTTTAGTAGCGGACAACAGGGTCATGAATATGAGACTGGGCACTTGGGTAGAAATCTCTGATCCGTTCCTTGTTTCAAGCGTAAGAGAAAAGATCCTGGTTCCGTGGACTGTGCAATTATTTAACAGGGGCATTGCCATCCTTCTGCTTTTGTTGACAGCTCCTGTATGGTTTCTCAAAGGTCTTTTTCGCAAGATTTCCGGGAAGCCATTCTTTGACCAGAGAAGCTTTTTTCACTGGGATTCTTCGTCTGGGTCGGCCGGACTAGCCACTGGTAGGGATACCGAGCTTCTTGCCTTCAATGACTCAAACGGTCTTGTTTCAAGATTACCCGGGCTTTTCGATGTTGCCAGAGGCAAGCTGGCTTTGGTGGGAGTGCGTCCTCTGGAAGAAAGTATCGTGTTGACGTACACAGAGGACTGGACTATACCTAGGTTCAGTTCACCTGCGGGTCTCTTTACCCCGGTAGACGCCGAACTGATGAACGATGCCATGGATGAGGAAAAAATAGTAGCCGAAAATCTCTTTGCCGCTCAACCGGGCTTCAAACAGGATCTGCAAGTTTTGTGGAAATCTCTGAAGAATCTTCTTTTCTACAAAGGTTAGTCGGAGTGTTGTATCTATTGTTTTTTGATCATCCTTTACTGAAGAATCATCTTACCCTGAATTAAAAATATACAGTTCGATTTGTTTCGTAGATTCAAATTCTTTTATTGTAATTGGGAGCGGACATCATGACTATCAAAGAAAAAGACGGAATATGGATTGTCGTTACTGAAGAGAGACTTGATGCGCTGGAAGCGCCCAAGGTTAAAGACGCTGTAAAGAAACTTGCAGAAGAAGGCAATCTCAAGATTCTTATTGACATGGGTAAGACCCGATTCATAGATAGCGCCGGGTGCGGCTCACTTGTGGCCTCACTCAGGACTCTCGCCAAAAACAAGGGTGACATGAAGATAGCCAGTCCCTCGGCTCAGGTTCAGACACTATTTGAACTCACAAGGCTCCATCGAATCTTCGAG
>DYRE01000251.1 GCA_020718965.1 Desulfomonile tiedjei | reverse complement strand
CCATGATATTGTCTTTCTAAGCTTCACTGGTATCTCCTGTGACAAAGAGTCTTTTTCCAAAAACACTATACCAAAGGTCTACCGTGAAGCTCATTTATTTCAAACCCTTAACCTCCTAAAAAATACTTTTGCAAGAGGCTCTATGTTGGTTGAATTGGAACTATATTATCCCAGCGACATGGCAAAGAAGGAGCGAGGATTGAAAAAACTTTACATGGCAATGGCAATTTGCGCCGCAATTTTTCTGGTAACTGATGGACTCGTTTTTGCTGCACTGGTTACAACCAACCCTCTGGAGCCAGTTGACACCTCAAGCCCTCGATCCACTTTAAAATCATTTGTAGAGAACTCACATGAAGCGCTATTGAGCTACCGGAAAGGCAATCATCATGAAACCGAGGAATTTATCCAGAGGCTTCTGGGCTGTTTAAATCTTGAACACGAATTACCCGATCTTAGAGAAGCTGTTGGCTTTGAAGCGATCCTTTATCTCGGGGAGACTTTACATCGCTTGAAAATCCCTCCTTACGAGGACATCCCCGACAAAAAAGCGGTACAAGAGCAAAAAATAACCAGTTGGTCTATCCCAAATACCCCAATTACTATTGGTCTTTCGACAGAAGGTTCTTCAAAAGGTCAATTTGTTTTTACGCCGGAAACGGTGAAACGATCTTCAGAATTCTACAACAAGGTGAAAGGGCTCCCATACCTATGGGGAGAGCATACAAGAGATGTTTATCAAGAACTGACCTCGAAGGGTAGTTTTTTCATAGACAGAAGACTTGCTTTTCAGTTTCCCGCATGGTCCATGACCGATTTCTTCGGACTACGTCTATGGCAATGGATTGGATTGTTATTATATCTGGTTGGCAGTGTGATTGTGACGCTGTTTATATATACTTATGGGCGTAGAGCGCTTCAGGTTCTGGACAAGCGGTCTGAATGGGGCCTAAAACACAACATCGGTGGACTGATCCTACCTCTGGCGATCATTTCCTTTTCTAAGCTTGGTCTGAGGTTCATGGTGTTCGGATTACGCATTTTCAACGCCGACATTTACCTGCCGATAGCGTTTGCGCTTTTGTTATTAATTTATCTTGGAGCGATTTGGTTCATCATGGCAATCCTTAACAGGTTATCCACTGCAGTCATTTTTCTGGGCCACTTTGATAAAGGAGGTATGGATACCCAACTCATACGACTTGGTTTTCAAATCCTGGCGCTGATCGTTACCAGCATATTGGCAATAGATTTTGGCAACCGTTTGGGCCTTCCAACTTATTCGATGGTCACCGGCCTTGGAATAAGTGGGCTTGCTGTCGCTCTGGCGGGACGCGAGGCTCTATCTAACCTCATTGGCACGATTATGATCATATTTGATCAACCATTTAAACCTGGTGATTTCATTGTAGTAGGAGAGGGTGATGAAGGAACTGTAACTGATGTAGGATTTCGAAGTACACGAATTCGAACCAGGGATGGAATCCTCATCTCAATTCCGAATTCTACAGTGGCCAACATGAAAATTGTGAACAGGAGCGCTCCGGTTACAATAACCAGGATTCATATTCCTGTATCTGTAGCTTATGGTTCTGACCCCAAACAAGTTGAAGAAGCGTTACTTACTGTTGCCAGGCAAAATGAGTTCGTAACATCCGATCCGGTCCCTTTGGTTCGACTAGTCAAATTTGCAGATTCTGCGATTGATTTCACTTTACTGTGCTGGATACATCGCCCTGAATTCAAGGGACGAACTATTGCCCGACTGAACCTGGACATCCATGAAGAATTTAAGAAAAGAAACATCGTAATGCCCTTTCCCCAACGGGACGTCCATGTGGTGTCAAAAGGGGAACAAAATTTTTGTATGCTGGAGAAATGATTTTACCAAGTCTGTTTTATCATCTAATTTAGTGGAGCGTCTACTCCCCGGTAATCCGGGATTTTTCAAAATGTTCAATTCCCTTCACTTTATGGGTCGGGGCTTTTTGGGAGGTTGCCATCCTCCCGTAATCTTAAGGTTGCGAATGCTCTTGAATAGAAACACGTGCTCCAACATCTGGTTTAGTGAACTTCCAGTCTGGCCCAAAGACTGTTTCCACCATTTTTTCTCGACAGTCCCAAACACATGATATGGGTTACCGATGAGTTCAGGCGCCCGGTTTTCAAACACCTCAACCAGTTCGTCCTCTAATTCGTCCTGATGCGACATGATAAGTTCACAGGGAGAACAGTATCGACAGGTTTTACCAAGCGCCAGAAAACCTGATCCTTCAACATGGATCAACAAAGCGAATTTTCGCATGTGAGTCGGCTGGCGGCACATCGGGCAAGCGCTTAAACGAGTATCTTTATACGGATTCAAAATAAACGTGAATCTCTCGGGCCAATTTTTCATCTTGTCTTCTATTAATTTCATTCTGGTCGTTTCCACCGAACAAATCATAGAAATTATCTGACAATCTTGTCTGTTTTCCATACTGACATTTTCAAAAAGGCAAGTTCCCTGAAATCTCTAGTTTAACGCCCACTACCAAGAAATTTATGAGGTGAGACCACACGACCGACCCGGTCGTGACGGCGGGGTTTATACCTCCCTGGTGGCGTTCTATGGTCATGGGGCAGCGTCCCTGGTACACATTCCAGTCAACGAATCCTGCGGCTTTCATCCCTTGAAGGGGCTCGACGCGGTATTCTGCCGACGCTTCTGCAAAAAAACCTTCATGCGCATTGTGATTCCCTGTATGCGCATAAGGAACACCATTGTTGTCACACACGTTTAGATGTTGAATAGAGGCGAACAGCCACGGGAAAGCTACTGCGCGGAGACTTAGGCAACCTGGTCTAGGGTGCAGTTGCAAACTAAGTCCAACGTACGGTTCATAAAAGGTTATTGTAGTCTGCGCTTGCAGCCAAGCCGCCGTATCGATGTAATCCGGGTTTGGGTCGCTGAAATTAGTAAGCAGAGATTCAAACCTGAACCCTCCCACCAGCGCCATGTCGCTGGACATTTGATACAACATTTCTCCCCCGAGTTTATATGACTGTGAATTGCTATGACGCCATTCTCGGGTTCCCGGGGGGTTGTTGGTCCACGTAAGTTCCTGGCTGGCTTCTGGATTGTGAGCGATAAGATAGGAGCCATATAGTCCGAGAAGATAGTGTTCCGACAGTCGGATTGGTAACGAGGCGCCAACCTGGACTCCGCTTAGCGGATAAACAAAAAAAGACGATATACATGCACCGGGAAGGACAAGTCCATCGTAGCCCAAATGGATTCGATTCGGGACTGTCATCCAGCCCGCGTGCAAAGAGGCTGCCGGAAAACAGTCTTTGTGGAATGCTGATTCTGTATCAAGCCGGCGCGTATCGAACGCAGAGCACAATCTGGGACTTTCTGTGGAGCCAATGGGCTGCCCTAAGGCATCTGAGACATGGAGGGAAATCAGCAAACACAGAAAACCAAAAACCAAAAGTATGCGCGATGAACTCATTTCAATACCTCATTTCTTGTGAATATATCTAGGAAAGAAATGCCGTAAAAGGATCGCCAAATGGCGTTTGGCACGAAAAACCCAGGCTAAAGCAAAGCTATGCCGCTCTTCACGGTGATAGCTCAGCTTTCAGTCAAACGCTAAGCTGCTGAGGAGGTTGACGCTCCTGGTTTATAAGCTTGCGAAATTCAGATGAATCAATTTGATTTTCGGAAAACTTTTGCAATCCAGACGCACTATGTCAAGCAAAATCATGGGAGCGGC
>DYRE01000250.1 GCA_020718965.1 Desulfomonile tiedjei | reverse complement strand
TACGTTCACGTGTGGCTTCGTTCTCTCAAACTTCGCCTTGCCCATGGGCTCCTCCAGATTGTTTAAATTGCGCGATAATCTTTTCCGTAACGGATTGAGGCGCTGGTTCGTAATGTGAAAATCTCATGGTGAATGTCGCTCTTCCTTGAGTCAGGCTCCTTAAATCCGTGGCATATCCGAACATTCTCGCCAGCGGCACCCGAACTCCTACCGTCTGAACGCCAAGTCGGCTCTCCATTCCAAGTATCTTACCCCGTCTCGATGTTAGGTCTCCCAGAACATCTCCTAAAAATTCCCCGGGAGTTACCGCTTCAACATCCATTATGGGTTCGAGCAGGATTGATTCGCCTTTGCGGCAGGCTTCTTTAAAGGCCATATATCCGGCCATTTTGAAAGCCATTTCAGATGAATCCACTTCATGATATTTTCCGTCGGAAAGTGTAACAGCTACATCCACTACGGGATAGGCTGCAACCACTCCTGATTCCATGGCCCATTTAATGCCATCTTCAACGGGTCTAATATATTCTTTGGGGATAGTTCCGCCGGTAATCTTGTCGATGAACTGAAAACCCGTTCCCCTCGGTAAAGGTTGAATCTCGATTACGACTTCTGCGAATTGCCCTTTGCCACCTGTTTGTTTCACGTGTCTGTAATTGATTCGGATGTCTCGAGTCAAAGTCTCCCGGAAAGCAACCTCGGGTTCGCCGACCACGGCTTCGACCTGGAATTCCCTGAGAAGCCTGTCAACAATAATTTCGAGGTGTAATTCTCCCATCCCGGAGAGAATTGTTTGGCCCGTTTCCTTATCCAGTTTGACACGAAGGGACGGGTCTTCCCTTAGCAATCGACTCAACGCCCTGGAGAGTTTGTCAACCCCGTCACGAGACTTGGGGGCCAGTGAAACTGATATGACCGGCTCAGGAAATTCCATTGACTCGAGGAGGAGAGGATGGTCTTCATCCGTGAGAGTATCTCCCGTCTTGGTATTTTTCATACCCACCAAAGCAATAATCTCCCCGGCTGAGGATTCCTTTATTTCTTCACGCTGGTTTGCGTGCATCCTGAGACACCGACCGATGCGCTCTTTCTTTGAGGTGTTGGCGTTCAAAACCGACGACCCCGCTGAAATCTTGCCCGAATAAATTCTTATGAACGTCAGGGTCCCCGTGTAGGGATCATTCATTACCTTAAAGGCGAGCGCTGATAAGGGTCCGTCCACTTCCCTGACCACGGTTTTGCCATTTGAGTCTTTTCCTTCCACCGGAGGAATGTCCATTGGGGATGGAAGAAAATTGACCACGGCGTCCAGAATTGGCTGTATTCCTTTATTCTTGAAGGCTGACCCCAGAAAAACTGGGGTGACCTTCAAGTCAATCGTGCCCTGCCTGATCGTCTTTATAAGCCTCTCCGGAGAAAACTCAGTTTCTCCCTCGAGATATTTTTCCAGCATAGCGTCATCGAGTTCACACACCGCTTCCAGAAGTTCGGAGCGTGCGGCAAGCGCTTCGTCCATCATATGGGCTGGAACTTCATTAGTGGAATAGGAAACCCCCATTGAGTTTTCATCAAAGGTTATTGAGTTCATGTTGATGAGGTCTATCACGCCCGAGAAGCTGTCTTCCTTCCCAATGGGCAACTGAAGAGCCAATGGTGTAGCTCCCAGGCGACTTTTCATCATTTCCATGACCCTTTTATGGTCTCCTCCCACGCGATCCATCTTGTTGATAAAAGCAATTCTTGGGATTTCATAGCGGTCTGCCTGCTTCCAGACTGTTTCCGACTGGGGCTCAACCCCACCTACAGCGCAAAAGACCGCGACAGCGCCATCAAGAACCCTGAGAGATCTTTCTACCTCAATGGTAAAATCAACATGACCCGGTGTATCAATTATGTTGATTTTATGGTTTTTCCACTGACAGGTAGTCGCAGCGGAGGTTATAGTGATACCTCTTTCCTGCTCCTGCTCCATCCAATCCATGACCGCCTTGCCGTCATGAACCTCTCCGATCTTGTGAGAAACCCCTGTATAGTAGAGAATTCTCTCAGTCGTAGTAGTCTTTCCCGCATCAATATGCGCCATAATTCCTATGTTGCGGGTATGTTGAATGGATTCCAGATTCATTTAATAATCTCTAATCGTTCCCTACCACCTGTAGTGTGCGAAAGCCTTGTTAGCCTCAGCCATTTTATGGGTATCTTCCTTCTTCTTGACGGAACTACCTTTATTGCCAGACGCGTCCAGGAATTCTCCGGCAAGCTTCTCCATCATACTTTTTTCGCCTCTGTTCCTGGCGTACTGAATGATCCATCTTATTGCCAGAGCCTGTCTGCGTTCCGGGCGAATTTCTACCGGCACCTGATAGGTGCTTCCTCCTACGCGCCTTGATCTAACTTCCAGAACAGGTTTGACGTTTTCAACGGCTCTTTCGAAGTATTTAAGAGGGTCTTCATTGGTCTTCCTGGCGATTATGTCGAACGCGCCGTATAAAATGGCTTCCGCTACAGATTTTTTGCCTTCCCACATGACACCATGCACAAACTTGGAAACTAGTTTGCTGTGAAATTTTGGATCCGGCAAAACGTCTCTTTTTGGAACTTTCCCTTTTCTAGGCATTCGAATTAACTCCCAAATACACTGCGCGGCTGTTATATTCCGCGGTAATATCCAGAACGAACTGATACGGGTAATCCCGGAGTATCAAAGTTTAGAAGACATAGCGACTTTAATTCGCTTTTACTGTTAACGTCTTTATTCTAAACTTGTTTCGCCCGCCAGCGGCGGGATCGTCCGGACCCGACTAAACAATCCTCCAATAATGAATGGGGGGTTGTTTGTGATGAATATGAGCCGAAAGGTTGACAATCGACTCTGCGCCCTAACGAGGATTACTTTGGTCTTTTTGTCCCGTACTTGGATCGGCCCTGTTTTCTATCCGTAACTCCGTAGGCGTCTTGAGCCCCTCTGATTATATGGTAACGGACACCGGGTAAATCCTTAACGCGTCCACCTCTAATAAGCACAACTGAGTGCTCCTGAAGGTTGTGACCAATGCCTGGAATATACGATGTGACTTCATAGCCGTTGGTGAGTCGAACCCTTGCAACTTTACGCAATGCGGAGTTCGGTTTTTTGGGTGTAGTTGTATATACTCTTACACAAACACCACGGCGTTGCGGACAGTTGGTCAGAGCTGGGGCTGATGTTTTTCTTCTGGGCCTCGTGCGGCCTTTTCTGACCAGCTGGTTAATCGTTGGCATTCGCCATTACCTCCAAACATGTATCTAAGTATTATGATCAAAACCCAATAAGTTTGTCAAGCTCTTTTCGGAAACGAGAGCCAGGTATTTATCCCGGCATCTCATTCCCCGCGTGAAATTATCTGTAAACGTTTGTTAGGGCTAACATACCTCAGGTTTATTCGTGATCCTGGATTTAATAAATCGCCTTTCGCCCCGTTCGATTTTCTTCGGTGGTCAGGCGGTTTCTCTAATGGCCTCGGGTTGTCGAGAGCCGTTCTGCTCTGTAGAACCGCCAGAGTCCTTGTCCTCAACATGGCGTATCCTCAGATTCTTGTATTGACTCAGACCCGTTCCAGCCGGAATCAATCGACCCATGATTACGTTCTCTTTTAATCCTCGCAGATAATCAATCTTGCCGGACAGAGAAGCCTCAGTGAGAACCTTGGTCGTCTCTTGAAAACTTGCTGCGCTTATAAAGGAATCCGTTGACAGGGACGCCTTTGTTATACCCAGGAGCAACGGTTCCGCGAC
>DYRE01000249.1 GCA_020718965.1 Desulfomonile tiedjei | reverse complement strand
CTAATTTCGAAAAAACACTACTCTTTTAGAGAACATTCCTTTTTCAAAGTTATAGTGTGTGGAGAGTAAATAACAGGAATTTGCCCTTTGGTCTATAATCGGGCTCAGTAAAGCAATTTTCTGTAATAGGAGCCATGCAGATAAATCGGGGCCAATGGGTTGTGGCCCGTTACGCGGTCCTTGACCGCCAGGACCGTGGTGTAAGCCTCCGCATGTTTAAAGAATAAGGAATCGTGGCCCACGCATAGGCCGAGTAGAACATTGAAATCAGTCTTTTCCTCGTTTAGTAACATGGCCTGAAAAACCGGGTTGCACATCGATTCATCAGTTCCCTGGAAGATTTTGTCTTTATCCTCTATTCCGATAAGGTCTTTTGATGTCCTGCCTGCTTTGCAACAGACGGAAACTACATCAAAACCATTTTTCCTGAATATCCGGTCTACAATAGCAGCCTCGTTTTTCAGACCGACACAAAAAACAAGACCAATCCGCTTGTATCCCATTCGTTGCGCAAATTCGCAGATCTCGGTTATGCGGGTCTTTGTAGGTTGCATCACATAGGGGCGTTCCTGCCTGTTCGCATAGCAAGCGGATTCCTGCACGGAAGCGTTATGCGCAAAATTACCTATTTCAGGGTCTTCATACTGTCGATTGGCCTTTGCCAGTAGCTCTTTTCGGCTTACAGTAGGACAGCCTTTATAAGTTGCGCCACCTTCACGCATGCACGCCATGTCGGGCATGTGGTTTGGGCACGCAGCGCAATCAGGATCTATTGTTTTCCGTTCTTTGGTCATCTGATGTAGTTCTCCATTTGTTAATGTGGCTGGTCTTTAATTATTTTGGGGTTGATCTCAATAATGGCTTTCATAATTAAGTATTGATCCACATAATAGCTGCCGTTGCCGTTGTAACTGATTAGAGACTTTCGGAATCCCCCCGTGAGCTACCACTAAAGCTTTTTCTGTCAAACAGGTAGGGGACTTGACTGTCCGTAAGCCGATATATTTCTCGTCCGATATCTATTATTTTGTTTTCGAGGATGACATTCATGGGATATCCTGTATGCGGCAAATTCAGGAAGAGAAAGATCTGACGGCGCCAATAATACATTATCCTGGCAGATTAGGCCATTTAGGATAGGCGGTCGGGATGAAAACCCCCATGAATGATTGTGGGCGCCATCAAGGTGATTGTCAGAGTGGCTATTGACAACCAACAGGATCACAAGGGAGTGGGCACATGAAAGGAAGAGTCAAATCAATTACTGAACTCAACGCCTGGAAGGATCTCAAGGTTCATTATGAGAAAATTCGGGGAACGCGCCTGCGTGATCTGTTTGCCGATGATCCCGGGAGAGGGAAACGAATGACAGCCGAGGCGGCAGGCCTCTATCTTGATTATTCCAAAAATATAGTTAACCAGGATACCCTAGAGCTACTGTTGAGACTGGCCGAGGAATCCGGACTAAGAAGCATGATTGACGCCATGTTTCGAGGTGACAGGATCAATATTACGGAGAATAGATCTGTATTGCATGTGGCTTTGCGCGCGCCTCGGGGATCTTCAATAATTGTCGACGGTGAGAATGTAGTACCCGGAGTTCACGCCGTTCTCGACAAAATGGTCAACTTTGTGAACAGGCTCAGGAGCGGCGAATGGAAGGGCTATTCCGGCAAACGTATTCGTAACGTGATTAACATCGGAATCGGGGGCTCGGATTTAGGGCCGGTAATGGCCTACGAAGCCCTGAAATATTTCAGCGAACGTTCGATGACATTCGGGTTCGTTTCCAACATTGATGGAACCGACTTCATAGAAGCCTCAATAGGACTTGATCCTTCGGAAACCCTTTTCATCGTGTCCTCAAAGACCTTTACCACTCTGGAAACCATGACAAACGCGCAGACGGCGCGTTCGTGGTTGATTCAGGCTTTTGACGGCGATGAAAGAGCCGTGGCCCGGCATTTCGTTGCTGTTTCTACAAATGCGAAGGAAGTTTCGAGTTTTGGAATTGACACCGCCAACATGTTCGAGTTTTGGGACTGGGTTGGTGGTCGCTATTCAATGGACTCAGCAATAGGACTGTCAACGATGATTTCAATAGGACCGGAGAACTTTCTCGAACTTCTGGACGGATTTAACCAGATGGACGAACATTTCCGAACCACACCTTTCGAGAGAAATTTGCCGGTTTTGATGGGGCTCCTGGGAATATGGCGCAGTAATTTCTTTGGAGCTGAAACCGTTGCTGTCCTGCCATACGATCAATATCTGAATCGTCTCCCCGCGTACCTGCAACAGTTGACCATGGAGAGCAACGGTAAATACGTTACTGTTGATGGGGCGAGAGTCGATTACCAAACCGGTCCAATATACTGGGGCGAGCCGGGAACCAACGGGCAGCATTCCTTTTACCAGTTGATTCACCAAGGGACCAAGCTCATCCCTTGCGATTTCATTTTGTTTGCCCAATCACTGAATCCTGTGGGCCGACACCACGACATGCTACTGGCAAATGTCATAGCCCAGGCCGAGGCATTGGCTTTTGGTAAAACACTCGAGGAGGTAAAGGCGGATGGAGTCCCTGACTGGCTTGCCCCGCACAAGGTTTTTGACGGGAACAGGCCATCCAGTGTGATCCTTGCCAAACAACTCACTCCGGCGATTCTGGGTAATCTTATCGCACTGTATGAGCATAGCGTTTTCACGCAAGGTGTCATCTGGCGAATAGACTCGTTTGACCAGTGGGGCGTTGAGCTTGGGAAAGCGCTTGCCCAGAGGATAATACCTGAGCTTGAGAGCGATTTTGAGCCTGACCTGCATCACGACAGCTCGACAAACAACCTGATAGAGCGCTGCAGGAAATTCAAGAGACCGGCGTAGCTTTTTCAGAAATTGAGTTTTCATCGGTGGGCCATTGGATCATCAATGATCGGCGCTATGGAAATAAATTATGGAGATCATGGTTTTTGATGATATCGATTCACTGGCGGTAAACGCCGCCGGGATGATCGCCCGGGAAGCGAGAGTGGCTACTGCCGAACGGGGGCGATTCATTATGGCTGTGAGCGGGGGAAGCACTCCAAAGCGCATCTTGAATGCGCTTGCTCGTGAAGACGTTCCATGGAGCCACACGCATTTTTTGCAGGTAGACGAGAGAGTCGCCCCACATGGTCATCCGGATCGAAATTTGGGGCTTCTGCGAGAAACTATCCTGGATAAGGTCCCAATAGTCAAAGATCATGTTCATGCGATGCCGGTTGAGGAAAAAGATCTTCCTTCCGCCGGTGTTAAATACGGAAAAACCCTGGAGCGTATAGCTGGTTCGCCACCTGTTATTGATCTTGTTCACCTCGGTCTTGGGACTGACGGACACACGGCGTCACTGATTCCGGGTGACCCTGTCCTTGACGTTACCGAAGAAGATGTAGCAATCACAGGATGTTATCAGCAGAGACGAAGAATGACGCTCACCTATCCGATAATCAACCGTTCACGTAGAATTTTATGGCTAGTGACAGGCAGCGAAAAATCAGAAATGCTCTTGCGTTTGACGCTGGGCGATGATTCTATTCCCGCCGGAAGAGTGAAGAGCGAGGGAGCGATTGTTTTTGCCGACAGGGCGGCTGCGAAACTGTTGGGTTCCAAACGCTAATGATCGCAGCATTAATCCTGAGATATCATAGAGTTGATCTCTTTTATAAGGTGAGAATGGTAGATGGGCTTCTTTAGTATCTTCTCAACTCCTCTTAGTTTTTGTGGATTGTCTTCCCCTACTTGAACTTCCCAAC
>DYRE01000248.1 GCA_020718965.1 Desulfomonile tiedjei | reverse complement strand
CCCGCCAGATGAAGACCAGCAAGAGATCCTTATAGGAATAAAGACGGCGGATCATAAGTTACTCACGTCTCTGATGCCGCTGGTATAGCTTTGCCCGAATTGTCTACGATTGATGACGGTGGACATGGTCAACTATTGGTTGATGAATCAAAAAAGATTCAAAAACAACTGACAGATCACGAAAGACAGATTCAAGGCTGTAAAGCCCTTCGGCCATACTGTCCCATTCTATTTGGAAGCCGTACCCATGATGGACAACATGGCGAAACTTACGAAAAGGAGATAGTAACGATGCCAGTTTTTTATCAAAAAGCATCGGTAGAGCATTATGTCCTGGCTCGCAGAATCGTCTAAACAAATCGAGATGCCAAGTTTCACCAACAGGAAGTGGAACGTTATAGTATCGATGAATGCGCTTAAGAATATTTTCAATTCCGCCATAAAATTGGGCAAGAAACGCGGCTCCAGCAGTTCGCTCACGCACTGTGGTCGGTCGTCCTGAAACGTCTTCGATAAGCGATGCAACCTCATGTACAATTTTTTCCATGAGTTCCAGCTCGATACTTATTTCTTCATGAAGTGATTTGGAAATCATATAAGTCTCTTGCCATTGGTTTCGATATGTCGGATAAATCTTGAAGATGGGTCTATAGGAACCAAGTCAAAATTTATATGCAACGTATCTTCAAGTTGCGCAGCCAACTGAAAAAGTTTCCAGCCGGTAACACCACCACAAGCGAGATCAATATCCCTGGCTTCATCAGGGCGCTCAAGCGCACTCCCAAACAGAATCATCTGAGTCGCACCATACTTTTTTGCAATTGAAGTTATCATGTTAATTGTATTTTCATCGATATGCATTGCCACCTCCACCGCATATTTTCTGTCTGAAGTGTCCATCGCACCACGTCCGCAAAATTTCATTCTATCCGATGAGCCGACCAAAAACCTAAAATGAGTATAGCAGATATCAGCGCTAATGGCCGCAGATATCCAGGACCATCAGACAGGTGAGACATACAGGTCAAACTGCCCGTCATTCATCCATACACCTGTTCCTTTTTACCCCGAATCCCGTCAACGATCCCGCAGAGAAAGCCGATGCCGAACCTTCCCTGCTCCTTGAATCGTCGAGCCGGCAATGGCCACAAGAGAGCGTGTCGTGCGCAGTTGGCCAGCAGCAGCAGCCAGACAGGCCAAGAATAACGCCCCTTCAGCCCAAAGAAAGAAAATCCCACTGCCCTCGGTTTGCGGATATCTGGAACCAGCAGGGGTGGGTGGTAGTAATGGAGTTCTTCGGCCTTGATCACCTTCTTCCCGGCGATGGTAAAACGGGTCACAAATTCCACATCCTCCTGTCCTACAAAATGATCCATGAAACCGCCCAGTTCCTGCAAAACCTTCCGGCGATAGGCGGTACAGCGGCTGGTCATAAAATACGGGTCATGAAATGCGTAACGGTCTTTCATCAGGGAAAAGGCGGCATGGCCGTGAGGCATAACGGCATCCGCATTTCTCTGCTGAAAGAAAAGCGAGTCAAGTTTTACCAGAAAATCAGGCTGCAATATAACAGTATCGTCGTCGAGAAACAAAATGATTTCGCCACGGCTATGGGCAAGTCCGTAGTTGCGGGAATAGCCCATTCTGCCATGATTGGCCTGCAATGGCAGATATATAATATGAAGAGAATCTGCAAAGAGCGAGGCCATCTCCCGTCCTGCCGATGTCCCCCCTCTATCTTCGATCAGCAGCACCTCAAATCGATCACGGGGGTAATCCTGTTCCGCCAGGGAATAAAGTACCCCCTGTAGCAGATCAAGGCGACCGTAAAAGTTGATCACACAGGAAACGCGAATATCATCTTTGGCGTTCGGGACGGTACAATCTCCGGTAAGGTCAAAGGGACATATGTTAAAGAGGCTTTGCAGGAGAATCTTACGCATCCATCACCATTGCCCTGTGGAGAGAGTGAGTCCGTTTCGCCCCTGATGCTTTCACTGTAGGCGTAGATTCCATCCGATGATAACGGCCCATAACAGGCTGACGATCAGCAACACCCTATCCTGCAGCAAGGCATCGGTCGGATCTCCGCTGGCGTCCTTGATAACCCGGTACATATAGCGAAACAGCCCGAAGCAGCAAAGCGGGATGGTGTACAGCAGACCTTCATGCGCCACGACGTACATGGCATAGGTGACCAGGACGGTGGCCCCGGTCATGTACATGGTTCCATGGAGAAATTCCAGGGGGTAGGCATCCAGGACCGGACGATGCCTGGCTCCATGGTTCTTGAGCAGTTGTTTCTCCCCAATACGTTTTCCTATACTGAGAAAGAGGGCAAGCAAAAAGACACTCAGAAAGAGCCAGTCGGAGATGGGTACCTTGAAGGCGATACCGCCTGCCTGCAAACGTAGCAGAAAGCCGGCGGAGACGCAAAAGATATCGGCCACCGGGATATTTTTAAGTTTGAAACTGTAGGCGGAAGACAAAAGCACATAGGCCAGCAAGGTGAGAAGAAAAGGTATGGAAACAAGGGCAGCCATAACCCCGGATAAAATGAAACAACTAACACCTATGGTGACGGCGGTTGTTGGAGATATGGCTCCGGAGGGGACAGGCCGATTTTTCTTGACCGGATGAC
Source organism: Desulfomonile tiedjei (assembly GCA_020718965.1). Taxonomy (GTDB): domain Bacteria; phylum Desulfobacterota; class Desulfomonilia; order Desulfomonilales; family Desulfomonilaceae; genus CAJBEZ01. The sequence goes on along the minus strand of DYRE01000248.1, from coordinate 1,163 downwards.
AGGCGTCTTTTTCCGCGTCCAGTACATCGTTAATGGCGTAATTGGCGCTTGATGCCAGGCAGAAGGCGACAAATGGCAAGGCCAGCCGGCCAAAGATCTCCGGCTCGAAAAGGAGTCCGCCAAAAAGCGGCGGGAAGAAAAGCATCAGGTTCTTCAGCCATTGTTTGGGGCGGATGAGTTTAACTACAGGGAAAATCATCAGATTTCAGTTATTAATGGTCTGTGAAGAATCTTGTAGTAAGTGTTTTGGGCCTAAGATTTCTGCGCTGCCAACCTTGAGAACATCTATACGCTACAGCCACGCAATTGCTTTTCAATCTCCTTTGCCCAATCGTGTTTTGCCAAGCCTGGGTACTTCTTAAAGAGTTTTCCGTCACATGTTCTGAAAAGCAGTTCAGGCGGGGAACCATCTATCGAATTATCATTCACATAGAACCTGTCTGCAAGTGCTGCGGCATATACACACATCTGCATGGAACGGAAATATCGGCTGATGATCTTTTGAATGGGAACTTCATGTCCACCTTCCAAAACCCTGCGAACAACACGGGAGGCATTTATCTCAGGACTGTCTGTTCCAATAAAAAAAACTCTTACAAAAAAACCGGCGTTTTTGGCCTTGCGAATAAATAGGATTTTCTCTTCCGTTGAAAGAACTGTTTCCACAACCATACTTTGCCTGTCAAACAGGTATTGCTCCCGAAGCTCCTTGGCCTTGTTTGCCGCTTTTATTACTGCCTCCGGTAAGTTCCAACCTCCAAATTCATTTTGGGCGATTTCATCCGGATTGACAAACAGGCAGTCATCCGACCAGTGATACCCAAGTAACAACTTGGTGAATGTTGTTTTACCTGAACCATTCGGCCCGGCAATCATAAGGAGCTTAGGCTTTTCCATGGATAAGGCGTTCCATGTTTTCAGGCACATGGCTCATTTCATTTTTCAATGCCAACTTGATTATTTTTTTCTTTCTCAGCGCTTTTGACTGTATGACTTTTCTGAAATCTTCAGATATTTGTGCCAATACTATCTCTGTATCATCAAACTCAGGAGCGGGGCCGGCCTCTTTTTTTGATAGATTTCTCATAAGAACTCATCCCTCTCGTCCAAGTACATTATTCACCATCGTAATGTGAAATCGAAGACTACAAGACTTCCCTTCG
>DYRE01000247.1 GCA_020718965.1 Desulfomonile tiedjei | reverse complement strand
TCAAAATTGTCATCAGTGATGGTCTTTATGTTTGATAGCTCATGATTTTCGGTCGTTTTTCCGCTTATAAGGTTAGCCAATGGATATCCACTCTGCCTGGCGGACCACATGAGGACGCCCACTCCGACCAGGAAAAAAGCGCATATGGATATTATGAGAATATATTTTGTCTTCATCGAGCCTCCATAATGGAACATCAGGCTTCGTCCAGGGCAAATTGAATTGAATAAGTCTTTGCCAAATAACAGGTTTTTCGAAACCTAATCTGTTCTGAACTCATAACTTATATCGTAATATATATATCGTCAAATATTAGTCTCATTGGAATCACATCGGTTTCTATAAAGAAATTGTGATCCTTTCCGGAAAGTTCACATGAGATCGACGGGATCCACGTCTACGCTGACTCTTACCCCACGGTCTCTGGTGATACCCTGTTCAATAAGCAATTGCGCCATATGGCGGACACTTCCCCTGGCTGTACTTTTGAGAATGACCTGCCACCGGAATTTGCCTACAAGTTTTTTTCGAGGGCAGGGAGCTGGTCCCATGATCATGACGTCCGGCGCCCCATCCTTTAGAGACCTCGCCATAGATGAAATCAAAAGGGCCTTATCTTGAACGCGTTTTTCATTTGTCCCCTGAATTTTTATCAGTATCAGGTGCCCAAAAGGAGGATAACACAGTTCCTTTCTCAGCTCTGACTCCTGGTGGAAGAAATCTTCATAAGAGTGTTTCGCCGAAAGGCGAATGACTTCGTGTTCGGTATCGAAAGTCTGAAGAATTACCTGCCCTGGATCTACGTCTCTGCCCGTTCTTCCTGCAACCTGGGTCAACAATTGGAATGTCTTTTCCGAAGCCCTGAAATCTGGAAAATTTAACGAGGCGTCTCCAAAAAGTATTCCTACCAACGATATTCCAGGAAAATCGTGCCCTTTGACTATCATTTGAGTGCCTACAAGAATGTCGATAGCCCTGTTTCTGAAACGTTTCAAAATGTCTTTCAACTCATTTTTCTTACTAGTTGAGTCCCTATCAAATCGTTCAATTTTGGCCAACGGGAAAAGTTTGCTGAGTTCCTCTTCGACTTTTTGAGTTCCTATGCCGGAGAAATAGAGTTTTGAACCGGAGCATTTGGGACAAACGGGAGGAGCAGATTGACTGAAACCACATAGATGGCATTTTAGGACTCGGGCGGCTCTGTGGTGTGTGAGGCTGACATCGCAATTTGGGCATCTGAACACCTGCCCGCATTCCTGACACTGCGCAAACGTGTCAAAGCCTCGCCGGTTAAGAAAAAGTACAGTCTGTTTGCGTTTCTCAAGAGTTTCTTTAATCGCAGCGACGAGTTGCTCAGTGAGAAAACTTCTGGAGGTGTTTTTGGTTTTTCCATCTAGTTTGAGATCGACCAAATGAACGATAGGCAGTGCTTCACCGTGGTAGCGGGTAGGGAGGTCAATGCGATGAATTTTCCCCCTCGTTGTGTTTAAAAAAGATTCAAATGAAGGGGTAGCGCTTCCCAATACGACACATATTCCGGTAAGTTTCCCCCTGGCTAAGGCCAGGTCTCTCGCATTATAAGGACATCCATCCTCTTGCTTGTATGACGAGTCGTGTTCCTCGTCCACCACAATTAATCCCAGATCCGGGATAGGCGTGAATATCCCTGAGCGTGTCGCTACGACAACCCTTGCGTCTCCTTTGATAATTCTCCTCCATTCGATTATCTTCTGAGCGTCCGTAATTCCACTGTGAAAAAGCGCAATTCGATCTCCGAATCGTCTGAAAACAAGCTCTACGGATTGCGGTGTAAGGCCGATTTCAGGGACTAGCATGAGTGCGCGGCGACCACTTCTAAGGGTTGCGTCAATGCTCTTTAAGTAAACCTCCGTTTTTCCTGAGCCAGTAACACCGAATAGCAAATGAGGAGTAAAGCCTCCACTATTTATGGATTCTATGATTTTATCAGAGGCTGACTTTTGATCAGCCGTTAATTGAGGCGCATGGTGTGATTTAGCTTCGCTTTCGACATCCTGGTCTACCAAGAACTTGTAATCCTGATGTTTAGCTTTACGGATTTGGGCTATTCGCTCTTCGATTCTTAGAAAACCAAGTCGAATTCCTTCTTCTACGTGCTTCTTACCAATTCCACTGACCAGTTTTTTGTAGGAGACCGATCCAGATCTAGGCAGTTTAAAATTCAACTGCCCATTGTTCTCAGCTTTTAGATCCTCAAGCCATCCCAATCCCTCATGCGAAAACTTGCCCCAACGCTCCGATTTTCTCTCGAATCCTGAAGGAATAGCCGTCTTTAGCGCCATGCCGATTGGTGTCATGTAATATTTGGATGTCCATACTATGAATTGCCACCAAAGCTCATCAAAACACGCCTCTTCATCAGGTATGTCGATCAGCTCTTTGATCTCGATATCAGTTGGCGTCTCCGGATCCAATCCAACGACGAATCCAGCGCGAAATTTGTTACTGAAAGGCGCTACAACTCGCCGCCCAATTTCTGCCCGGTCGACCAGATTATCCGGAACCTTATATGTAAATAGGCTTGCCAAAGGCAACGGGAAACAGACTTCCACCATTGTCGGGTTTTGTAGGTTTATAAGTGAGTCCAAATTCTTACCGGATTTTAAAATGGATTAACTGGGGAGATGTTATTGCCCAGAGTAAGTGTGGCGTCAAGGCGTCTCATGTGTCCGCCGGTTCCGGACAAACGGATCTGTGACCACAGTCAGCGCATTGCCCACCCATCCAGATGAAATCGAAATAGTTGACAAAAGGTTTCACCTCCTCCTCGCCTTCGAGAAGAAAACCAACTTCAAAATTCCTTTTCTTGGAGCTTTTAGCTCCTATACCCGCTCCGGTCAGATTTGCGCTTCCAACCAGGAGAGTGGACCCGTCGACGATGAACAATTTTGCGTGCATTCTGGGACACTGTAGAAATTCAACTCCAGCGCTCAGTTTACCCTTTGTGTCAATCCTTTCATATCGGTCTCTAAATGGTCTGGAGGGAATATCCGAATGAATTATCCTGAAAGAAACCCCCTTGTTTATCAGGATCGCCATGATGTCGGGGAAAGAAACAAACCTGGATTTGTACCTCACCAGTGTCATTTTGATGTTGGCGGTTGCAATCCAGATAAAACGCTCAGCGCCGCAAAGATGATTCACAGTGAAATTTTCGAATATATCTCGATCCCAGAGAGTTTTCATTGGACTGACCGGATGCTCCAAGTTTTGGCGCTTAACCTGTGGCCGTAAGTTAAATGTGTTGACGAATGGCTTTAGCCCACGCCCCTCGTTGTTCAAGTTCTTTATCCAATTCCAGGTCGGGTCTCGCAACTGTCAAGAGTTCAGTTCCTTCGGCCTCCAGAATGAGGCGCCATAAATTAACTCTACCCTGCTCAGCCAGAGATTTCATTGCTTCTTCGATTTTGAGACGTTCTGCCGGATCTTCCTGACCCGAAGGATCCGTCAGAATTCCACGACTGGTTACCCATCCAGGATTATTGATGCGTGACATAATTTTTCTTTCGATTTCTTGTTCCATGGTTTACCTCCTTCAGTAATTTGCTGAAACCTATTGTAACATCAATAGGCGCCAAATTGGCGTCAGTCGGCCCAATTTGTCAAGGACCCTCTGTGTGAGTGTCCGCTCACCGCAATACAACACATTCATTGACCTGAAAAGATGTTCAACTGTATAAAATGATTTCGAACATAATGCCTCAAACTTGGTGGTAATGACTCAATGACATGCGCAGCGGTAGTTACGGCGGGCGGAATAGGCGCAAGAATGG
>DYRE01000246.1 GCA_020718965.1 Desulfomonile tiedjei | reverse complement strand
TTATGGCTTGATGAAATATGGCATGACCCCGGCAGCCGGTGTTTTTGCGTTTCAGACAATTACCATCTCCGAGATTTTGCACGCGCTTTCCTGCAGATCAAAGGACAAAAGTATCTTTCAGCCCAAAGACCGACCGGCGAATCCGTATTTGAATTTAGCCGTTTTTGGCTCTCTGGGGCTGCAGATTCTTACTCAGGTCATTCCTGGACTTAGAGGACTGCTGGGACTCACCCCTGTGACGATAGGCGACATGTTGGTGATTGGGGCGACCTCGGTGGCGCCCTTCCTGCTGAATGAAGCCAGAAAGACCGTTCCAGGGGATAAAGACAAATGAAGAAAGAATTCGTTCATACTTCTGAATCAGTGACAGAAGGGCACCCGGATAAACTTTGTGATCAGATCAGCGACGCATTGATCGACAGGTTTTACGAGTCTGACCCTACTTCGCGAATAATAGCGGAGTGCGCTGTTTCATCGTCTATTGTTTTTATAGCGGCTAGATTTTCTTCGCTGGCCAAGGTGGACTTTCCAAATGTTGCCAGAAAGGTCATCCGGAAGATCGGTTACATGGATCTGGAGTTTAATTATAAGACTTGCAGCGTGCTGACCAGCTTGAAGGAAATGCCCCAAAATCAGCATTTTCACTTTGAAGAATCTAATTTGACGGACGCTGAGATTGATAAATTCCCAGCGACTGATCAAGTCACTCTGTTTGGTTTCGCTTGCAGGCAATCCCCCGAACTAATGCCTTTACCAATTATGTTGGCTCACAAACTTGCCAGACGGCTCTCTTTAGTCAGGAGAGACTCGATATTGCCCTATTTGGCCCCTGACGGCTCCACACAGGTTGGAGTCCATTATGTTGACGGAAAACCGACTCGTATCCACAGTCTCACAATAAGCGCGACACAACTGGATCGCTTTTGGCCCACACCCGCAGTTCTTCAAGACGATATTTTGCGTCATGTGGTAGATGAGGTCTTTAAGAACGAATCCATAAAACCTGACAATGACACCAGACTTTTTATAAACCCTTACAGCTTTCTAAGATTAGGCGGTCCGTCAATGCATTCCGGCCTTACTGGAAGAAAGAACGCTCTTGACACTTATGGTGGTTACTCCAGAAACGGCGGCGCCGCTTTGAGTGGTAAAGACCCTTTAAGGATCGATAGGGTTGGCGCCTATGCGGCCAGGTACGCCGCCAAAAATGTTGTTGCAGCCGGTTTGGCGGACGAATGTGAAGTACAATTGAGTTACGCAATCGGGTTGACTCGCCCGGTCAGTATCCAGGTTGAAACTCGTGGAACAGGCGTAATCGATGACTCATTGCTGGCAGAGAAGGTGGAAAGATGCTTCGATTTTCGACTTGGGGGCATTCTCAGAAAGTTCAACCTCAGACGACTCCCCTCCGTCTCAAAAAACGGCTTCTTCAGGAAACTAGCCGTATTTGGACATTTTGGACGAGATGATTTTTACGTCCCCTGGGAAGAAACGGACAAAACAGAGGAGCTGCTAGCCGATTGATGGAGCTGGAGTGAAAACCAAAGATCCTCGAATCATAATTTTCTCTGGAAAAGGTGGGGTGGGTAAAACCACAGTAGCGGCCTCCACTGCGCTTATGTGCGCCAAGCGTGGGCTTGACACTGTTTTAATCTCAATAGATATAGCTCACAGTCTCTCGGACGCGTTTCAATTGGACTCCGACCTACATGATCACAATCGGGGAGAGCCTCTGCAAATATGTGAACACCTCTGGATGCAGGAGGTGGATATTCAGGAGGAGCTTGATCGCCATTGGAAAGAAGTTTCCAATTATCTTGCGGCGTTGTTGGGCTCAAGCGGCATGACGGAAGTATTGGCGTCGGAGTTGGCTATAATCCCAGGAATGGAAGATGTAATCAGCCTCCTGTATATCAATCAGTATTTCATACAAAAAACCTATGATGTGATTATCGTTGATTGCCCTCCGACAGGGGAATCTCTTCGTTTCATAGGAATGCCCTCCACTCTGGAGTGGTATATAAACAAAATATTCAAGTGGCAGCGCAACCTATTCAAAGTGGTAAGGCCTATAGCGAAGAAATTGGTGGACGCTCCAATCCCTGAAGACTCGTATTTTGGGGCTCTCCACGATTTGTTCCTTAAACTGGAAGGCGTTGACAAGATTCTCCTGAATCGTGAGATCACTTCCGTCAGGCTGGTTACTAACGCAGAGAAGATGGTCGTCCGGGAAACCCAGAGAGCTTTTATGTACTTCTGCCTCTATGGATTGGTCGTTGATACGATTATCGTTAATCGACTATTCCCGATGTCCCTGGATGATGGATATTTCAAAGACTGGGTCATGGCGCAAAAAAGGAGCATGGATCAGATTCAGGAAATATTTAGCCCCATACCTATTCGGGCTATAAACATACTCAAGGAAGAAGTCGTAGGCCTCGAGAAACTTTCTGAAATGGGTCGGTTAATATATGGCGAAGGAGACCCTTCAGAAATTCTTCACAGGGAAACTATTTACGAAATAGTTGAAGACAGCAATTTTTACGTCATGAACATGAAGCTTCCATTTGTAAAAAAAGACTATATTGACCTTTTTAAAGAAAAAGAAGATCTTGTCGTTCGTATTGGGTCTTTCAAACGACATGTCTTCCTGCCCCGGGCACTCCTGAATCGTAAGCCAACCCAGGCAAAGCTGGAAAACAACGTGCTTACAATCAAGTTTGCCAAGTAAACTTTAAAGAGGAAAAGACAATGAATTTGTTCTGGGCTTTATTAAAAACTGCGGGAATCGCAGCTCTTACTGTAGGCGGAGGCGCCTTACTGGTAAGAAGCGTATCGACTAAATCATCTGACCTGGTCACAGGCGCAATTCATTTTCAAAAAGGTTTAGGGGAATTTTGCAAAGGATTCTCTTCCATTTTTTGCAGTTCAGCCAAACCGGACGCGGAAGAACTCAAAAAGAAACAGGAGCTAACCAGAATTACAATAGAGTAACCGTCTTTACCCCTTCATAGCATTGAATAAAGTTAAGTCTAACCATTTTCTAACTTGATCCGCACACCCCTCCGAGTTAGAAAAAACATTAATGACCAACCAATCACTAACTTTCAAAGGAGCCTGAATTTTCAGGAGTGGAGGGGTTAACGCATGAGTTACAAAGCGTATTTCGACGGATCTTGCTTTCTAAACGATTGTGGAATTGGTTATGTGGTTAGGGATCCAGATGGGTTTTCTGTCTGCCAGGTCGCTGAATATGGAGGTAGGGGAGACGCGCTGAAAGCCGAATATCTAGCTCTAACGGCTCTCATTCAACGATTGATTTCATTGAAGATCGACCAGGCTGACATTCACGGTGATAGCCGCACCGTTGTCTGCCAAATTAACGGTCAAATAAACACTCGAGAAAAAAGTCGTTTTCGTCAAATTATAATGAGCGCAAGACGATACTTCGATGACCATCCAGGGTGGCGCCTAAAGTGGATCCCCAGAAAAGAAAATGGAATGGCGGATTCGCTAGCCACAGAGGGTCTGTTTACTGTGAAATCCTCTAAATAAATATCGCGACGAAGCCGGGGCAAGCAGCTCATGGCGAACGATCGTTTTCAGTTATCTGTGGATGAAGGTAACAATGAGCAATGATGGCGGTTCCAGACTCAAGATTGACGGCTTGGCGTCACTCGCAGTAAGGGGCCGCCATCATAAAACTCTTTCGAGAGATATGTATTCAAATAAATTTGAGGTGGTATTGAGATAAATTATCCCCCGCTGTTCAGGCATCACAGCCAACGCAAAGCCCCAAACGCTGTTACAGCGAATTG
>DYRE01000245.1 GCA_020718965.1 Desulfomonile tiedjei | reverse complement strand
GGGCTAGATATAATTTCTGTGTAACTTTACCTGACTTCTGAATAGCTTGTTTTCAAGCTACGCGCAAACTAGAAGACAGTGATCGGTGTAGGGACAAACGTGAGAAAGAACAATGCTATGGCCGTCCATGCCAATACTCGCCCACGGGCTGAAGGGGCAGTGTGGCTGTCAATTGGAGGTGGATGTTTTAAACCTATTACAAGGGAAAGCGAGGCAAAGATTATCCATCCAGGCCAGGTGAAATACCCCAGGGGCAAGAGCGCTACAAATACAACGTAACTGACATTTCTGGCAACTTTAGGTCCGAATAGCGCGTAGATTACGTGACCACCATCGAGTTGTCCCATAGGAAGTAGATTCATGGCCGTAACAAACAAACCAAACCACGCGGCGATAGCTATTGGGTGCAGGATTATTACTGATTCGAAAGAGAATTTTCCAAACCAAATCAGACAAGCCAATTCGAGTATGATCGACGTTCCAAAGGAAAGTCCACTACCATCGGGCTGTGGTCCCATACGAAAATCGGACTGGCTTATTCCGATAAATAACAACGGAATGGCTAAAATTGCTCCAAAAACTGGCCCAGCGGCTCCAACTTCTATTAACGATTGGCGATCCGGAATCAGCGACCTGATCTTTATAAACGCTCCAAAAGTTCCTACCGGCGGTATCGCAGGGATAAAATATGGCGGAGTCACATCTAAATGGCGTCGTCTGCCCGCCAGGAAATGTCCCATCTCATGAACAAGAAGAATGGACATTAGGGGAATAGAAAAAATTAGTCCATTCAAAAAGAAAGTAGTCCAGGAAATGAACTCATGATTAGCATAAAGCGTCCCTGCCGCCGTTGTTGTAAACAGCGTTAAAATGAACAGCACAATATTTATAGTCCAGGAACGCCGGATGGGATCATCCTCCCTGGGCTACAATTTTCTTCAAAGTTACGGATGCGCTAAATTTGGGAGATCTCCCAGCAGGTATTTTTATCTTCTCCCCAGTTTTTGGATTAGTGCCCATCCTTTCCTTCTTATCTATGACTTTGAATGTACCCAAATCAGGTATACGGATCATACCATCCTTCATGACAAGAGAGTCCTGTATTGCCTTGACCACTGTCTTAATGGCTATAGAAGCTGCCTTCTTTGTTATGTCAGCTTCATGGGCAACCAAATCCACTAACTCGGATGTCCTCACCCAAGCACCTCCAATTAATGTATAATCTATTCAACAGGTTACAACTTCACGAGTAAACGCATGTTATAGATATCCCGTGGGATTGTCAAGAACTGGGGCGTTATCATGCGCAAAGAAGTAATTACCAGAACTCCCTGAACGATCCATAAAAACCAAATTGTGGATCTTCAGGAATTCCAATCGAGATTTTTTCTTGACAACAGACTGAATTCAACCTAATCGGATGAAATCCTATTGAGGTCTTCGGTTTATCAGTATGAACGATTCTGATGTGTTGTCAAAGCTTGAAGATCTGGCTGATCGTCTGGGTATCAACCTACGTTACGAAAATCTGGCCAAGGGTCCTTTCAGATCCAGTGGGGGGTATTGCCGATTGGAGAACAAACACCTCATCCTGATAGACAAGAATGACTCTAGAAAGAAAAAAATCAAGTTGCTGGCTAAGTCTTTGGGACGATTTGATCTTGAAGCCGTCTTTGTTCCCCCTGCTCTTCGACGTATACTATATTCAGCGAACTAGAAAAACTTCATCAGCCATTTACTGGAACGATAAAGATAGTTCAGACTAAATTCGTTCGTGATCCAGTCTTTACAAAAACATGAGGATGGGGCATCAAATTTGACTTTTAAACCGCGCAAGCTCGAATACACATTGGACTCCCGACTCAATAACAGTCTTGCGCTGTTGAACGAAATCTCCCTAAGTAATGAGTTGTTGCAAGCTTACGAGTTGAAAGTAAATCTGCGTCCTGACTTTCCAGTTTTTATTTGCTTACTAGGGGGTACCGGGGCGGGAAAGAGCCTCCTTTTCAACTCACTTACAGGCTCAAAATTTAGTGAAGTGGGTGTCAGAAGACCCTGCACCAAAGGTGTCGTGATATGCTGTCCAGCAGCATCCGTTCACATCTTGAAAAACTTGGGAACTGCGTGGGCTATTGATAAATCTACCCGAATAGTTTCTTCAGACCGAGAGAATCTCAGAAATATCATACTGGTGGATACTCCCGATTTTGACAGCGTTGAAAAGGATAACCTCATCATTTCGAACAGATTCTTTGTCTTGTCCGATGTGATTCTATTTGTTGCGTCTGAGGAGAAATATGCTGATTTGTTGGGACGCAATGTCCTTAGAAGATCATTGAATTGGGGAAAGGAAATCGGGGTTATCCTTAACAAGGCATTGACGGAAACCGCTTTCCAGGATTTTTCACAGAGTCTCAAAAATGAATTGGGAGAACTCAAACTAGTTAAGATTTCCAGGATAGCTGGTATACCGGAAATTTTGGATAGCGCCGTTGAGATGGAACCGCTGGTATCACTTATATCCCGTTTTGAATCTTTAGAACAAACCCGGGAACTCCGGACTCTTGAGTTGCATCGATTAAGATCAAGCTTGTTGACGTCGCTAGATACAACTGCGGTTGAGCTTCGACGGCTTCGGGACAGAGTATCAAGCGCTATCGTTCAAATACAGCAGGCGCTGAATCAGGCCACAGAAGAAATGGAATCCAGGCTTCAGGTTTCGCCTTCTCAAGAAGTGGAACAAAAGATTCAAATCCGATTAGGCGACCTTCTGCGCAAGTATGATTTTCTGTATGTTCCCAGGGCGGCTTTGAAAAGCGCTGTTGAAAGGATCGTCTCGACAGTTCGCTGTTCGGTTTTTTCTTCCCAAACCGAAATGTTCACAAACGAATCGGATTCGACGAATCTGGTCAGAGATTTAGCTGAGAACAATTGTGGGGGACCCTTACCACAACTTGAAGCATCCATAGCCAAACTCAACCTGCACGTTGCGGAGATTCTGTCCTCAACAGAAGAGTTTTCTGATTTCAGGAGAATAGTGTCAGAATCATTCCCAAAATTCACGTCAGAACAAATCAAAACATTTTACCGAGATGCATTTCCAGACGTAGAACATTTGCTTGAAGAGGAGTTCGAGAAGTTCAAAAATGGACTGTCCACGCTTGATGAAATCAAATTGTATGGTTCATATACTTTGTGGTCACTGTTCCTGATCACAGCGGAGATCACCATCGGCGGAGGACTGACTCTCCTGGACATAGCGCTGAATACGGTAATTGTTCCGTTCATACCCAAGTGGCTATTGAAACTGAAGATTATAGATATACTGAGGGACATTGCTCAACGGATTGATGATCAACGACGTGAGGCGCTTCGAAACATTCTCAGAGGGCAGGCTGATGTGTATATAAACATTATATCAGATTTGGCTCCAGATGAAGAAGCGATCAATGAATTGGTGAGAATGAGGAATAATCTTGAGAATGTTACTCAAATTGTTTGATTGTGCGAAGAATTAATGTTTCAAACCAGGTCGTTTTCCAGAAACGAAATCGGTTTGTCCGTGTCATTAGATATTGTTGGCGAAATCTCAAGGCCAACCCGAACATTGAAAGTATCGTGAAAGGGGATTTTAATGATTTACGACTTAAGGCGCTTATTTGTTGTTTCCATTCTTTTTTGTCTATTTTCAATAGCATTTATTGCTCAAAATGTTGATGCCAAGGAGGAAAAGTTGACGCGTCACACGTTGCCAAATGGTGTGGAAGTATTGATCCAGGACGATCATGCAAAGAAGGTTGCTACAGCCCAATTATGGGTTATGGTGGGTAGTGCG
>DYRE01000244.1 GCA_020718965.1 Desulfomonile tiedjei | reverse complement strand
CAATCAATGGATGGATGGCTCTGAGACTAGTGTCCCCGTGTAGGATTGCCTCAGAAGCGCTTTTCTAATTAATCCCGCCGTATCGGGATGCTTGAATATGAACCTGATACCCGACTTAATTCCTATGACATTTCCAAATCTCATGTACTTCCAATATGGCTCCCTTAGATGGAAAAAATGGCACACAGAAGCTATTGTCCGAGAAAAGGATAGCACTCGTTCATCAAACCCCAGATATATTTCTGGACATATTGATGCTGAGCTGGACATTTGCCGGACAGCTTCGTCGAGATCGAGATCTTCAGACACATACCACAAAGGCTCTAGTGGATTTGATGAACTATTTACGAAACCTTCCTTCTGGGCGGTTTTCCATAAAGCGGTTCCAGGATAAAGACGAATCCCTATGAAAAATTGGGCTACATGTGTTACAGCGCGTCCCTTTTTCTGAAGATTGTTCAACACAAAATCCAGAGATTCCTGCAAAGTCTCGTTGGTTTCCCCTGGCCCACCAACCATGAAAAACCACCAAACAGCAAATCTTGAGTTATTAAGAGCCTCCGCAGCCTTATAAACCTCTCTGCTACCAAAACCCTTTTTATAATTCTTCAACATCTTTTCAGAGGCTGATTCAGGAGTGATCATTAGAGATCTGAAACCCGCCCTCCACATCAAATCCAGGTATTCTTTATCCAGACCTCGCGGATGAACACCCATAGCTGTAAATGTCGCATTCCATGGTCGCCTGATTATTTCCTCAAGTATTGACCTGGAGTGGTCCAGTGGATCATTGAACACTGAGTCTACAAACTCAAAGGTGTTCTGCCCGTATTTCCCAAGAGCTTCCTCAATCTCTGACACAACTTCATAGGGGTCTCTCAAGCGCAAAGTGGCCCCTTCGAGAGATTGATTATAAGTGCAGTAAATGCAGTGGCGCCTGCATCCTCTCTTGGTCTGAACGTTGTACGCAGCCCCAATTTTCCTGTAAGGAGACATCTCCACCCATCTACCCACATCCGGTTTTTGATTTCCGAACTCCGTCAACTTGGGCCGTGTAAAATGAAATGAATCATTTGTAAGGAAACCAACGCCAGGAATTTTCGATGCGTCGTTTTTATTTTCTAGCGCTTTCAAAAGTTCACAGAATGGGTCCTCACCGTCAGAAACAACAATGTAATCAGGCTTCAGAAATCTTATTACAGCCTCTGGAGCCAAGCTTACCGCTGACCCACCCAAAACCACCTTGCAGTTGGTCAATTTTCTTATCTCACTCATCAGTTCAAGAACTTCTGGAAGATAAGAAACTGAGTGCAACATATTCACGTTGTCAATGTTCCGTACTGAAACCCCTATGACTTCGGGTTTGAACGAATCAACAGCCAGCTTTAGCTCTCTTGAAACCCTATTTCCCAAAAAACACAGATCCAGCGTCCGCACAATGTGGCCTGCCGATTCTGCGGCTGTAGCCACGTAGCACAGACCTATAGGCGCTGCGGCCAGCATGTCGTGTTTTCTGTTGCTGTTTATTAGTAAAACTCTCATAGATAATTAAATGTCTTACCTGTATGATTCTTTCGTAGAGATCCTTAGTTAGTCGTGACCATCCATCTTGACACTACAGAAATCGACAGAAAACTGTCTCCATACAATTTGGTGATAGTCCCATACAAAACCAGGACATTTGACTGTCGATTCTTTTGATGGCCAGGCTAAATCGCCGCATACATCGGGCTCAAACCACGTTAATTGACATGATGATCTATTTTTCCGGAACTAAGCGCTCTTTTGAAGGAAAACTTTTCCGAATGGAAACATTAATCTCGAGTCCGTTGTGTAGTAGAAACTCGCCAAATTACTCTTCAAGCTTTCGCTCTCAAAATCATTGAAGATCGACGTATCATATTAGAGAACACGTAACCGGGACTTCTTTTTAGAAATTCTGATATTTTTGTTTGTAAATTTGCCCTGTTGCCTTTCGATTCATCGGCAATTTACCTGGGTATCTTTGTTATCCATCGCATGGCAACCCCTTTGGCGTGCATCACTACCATTCCGTTCCGGTCTGTTCCTAAGGCGTCCCATGTTACCCCTTTTTCATCACCACTCTTTCTTCTGGCTTGAACAATGATTTTTTCGCCGTGATCAACCTTCCTGAACCATTGAAGTTCGTCAATTCCAAATGGAATTAAGATCCTTTTTTCCTTATCTTCTCTCATCGCAAGATAAAAGTTTATCGCGTGCATAAAAGCTTCAAAAAGATATGGGGAAAACTGATACTTGGTTAGTAAAGGCTTGGAAAAATCCTCCAACTGTTTGTATATACATTCCCCAATGACACAATCTGGACCGGTTCCGGAAATTCGATCCATCACTCTATAACGTCCCTTAAGATCGGAACGATCAGCGTACCAGGCCTCCACCTCCTCATGTTCCATTGGCCTTGTATCCAGTTCATCCTTTTTAATTGGGAAGCCTTTAAAATGATCCGCTGGTAGAGGCATCCTGCTAGCAAGAGCTATTTGAGCCATAAAATTTGTGGGAGGCTTTTCGCCATTCTTGACGACTTCCTCTCTCTCGACAAATAGTATTGTCTCACAGATAGTTTCAGAGAGGCTTTCAGAAACTTTCCTTACAAGAATCTGACTCGCCACCTGCTTGTTTGACGGACATTCAATCATGTCAAGAAAACGGGCTTCTTTGACTCCTACGACTATGAAATATGGAAACAGTAGCCTAGCCCCCTCCATAAAAGTTTCAAGAGCCATTATCGCAGAAACTATAGGATGCTTTAAGAATTTGAAGGGCTTGTGATCACTAATCCACAAATCATTATTTTGGTCAAAGATTCTTGACGCTTTCAATAATCCATCATCCATATTCAAATCTATCACTGAATCTATCATGGGAAACCAGGACTTCTTACAGACCAGTGGTCCCGCCTCAAAGTGAGTTGTATCAGTCGTGGAAACTTGCGTATCCAGGGGCGCTGTGCTTAACATCGGAAGATTCTTCATGAACAGGGACCATACATCAGTCGTGGGTCCCATAAACAACTCTCTTAAGAACATACCGGACAATTCGCGTAGAGTCATGTAAGACGCGTTCATGCGTTTCATAAGCTCTCGGATCTCCTCATCTTCCGCCATGCCAGCGCCCTCTATCGGAGGTAGCATGAGAGCTTTAACTTTAATCTTGCGGTAAGCTGCTTTCACGTTTTTGAGATATGAAGACATCAGTCTGTTACCCGCGGCGTAATTAACTTGACCAGGGTTACCCTGGATAGCCGCAGCCGATGAGAGCCCCACGAAGAATTTAACTGAGTTTTTATCCAAACACCGAAAAATATTCAGAGCGCCGAGAAACTTGACTCTTATAACTGCCGAAAAGTCTTTGAGAGGCATTCTTTTCATAAAATTGTCTCTCAGAAGACCAGCTCCATGGATAACACCGGTAATTGCTCCGTGAGACAGCCTAATGGTCTCAATAACTGAATGAACTTTATCTGGATCTGTTATGTCCAGTTGGTAATAGTGAGCGTTAATTCCTTTTGATCTCATTCGCTCAAGAACTTTTCTCGTCAATTCGGCCTTTTCGTTATTTCCAGCCTGATCTGGCACACGCTTAATCGATGTCCTTCCAACAAATACCAGCGTACAACCGTAAGGCGCCAATGCTTCGCCCAGGTAAGCGCAAACCCCGGAAAGCCCCCCGGAAATTAGAATTACATCTTTTTCTCCGAGTTCAAGCGCAGTTGGATCTTCCTCATAGGATATGGGCGTAGCCTTGCCCTCGAGGACAAAAAGTTCTCCATTCCGGCAAATAAGCTGTGTGGGTTTCTTGCTCTTGTCCATTGCGCTACGAATAGCCATCC
>DYRE01000243.1:1980-3888 GCA_020718965.1 Desulfomonile tiedjei | reverse complement strand
TGTTGATGATATAGACGCCTTCGATGACACACCAGTTCTCGACCTCAAACCTTATATGCCTCGTATCGATTGCATTCCTGACGCATCTGTTCCGGATTGGGCTAAACGCCTCAATCAGGAAAAAAGTCATTAGTCAGCAAGAGGATGCAATGCCTTGCTCACTGCGGTCAAGAGGTCCTCGTTCAATTTTCCAGGAAGAAACTAAACTTCAAACAATCCATTTTCTGTTTATATTTCTAAGGCTTACATAGAAGAGTATAGTGCAAAAGGATAAAATGACGATAAAACCCAAACCTAACGACATGGAGTTTGTTCCATCAATAGCGCCTCGAAGAATATCAGCGCCGTATGTAAGAGGCAGCATGTAGGAAAGAGGTCGCAAGAAAACCGGAAGAGACGCAATTGGAATAAATAAGCCGCAGAGGAATATCATGGGGAAACGGAAAAAATTTGAAAATGTTTGAGCTTCGAACACCTCACTGACTGAGACAGCAATAAAAAGTCCCAAAAAAGTTGAAACAGTTGCGATCAATACAATACCCGGAATTGCGATGTTCCATGAAATAGTCGACAGATCAGCCAGGAACATTGCAATTACAATTGGAACAAAAGCGTTCACAGTACCAAACAGTATCGCTCCACCGGTCTTGGCAAGCATTAACAGGCTCAACGGAATTGGCGCTAACAGCAAACGCTCAAATGACCGATTTTTCTTTTCAAATGTTACGGTGACAGCCAGCATGGAGGTCGAGCCAAAAAGGATTGAAATACAAACCACTCCTGGGAGTAGACCGAGGATGTTTTCTAAACCCTGTCCCGATTTTATGAACAGCATGGCTGTCCATGCCAAAGGAAAAATGAGACCCCAACTTACGTTTGGTGGTTTTAAATAATATGCCCGCATATCTTTGAGCACTATATTCCAAAATGCAATCCACTGTCTCATGGGATGGAATGGGGTTTTTCCCGCTCCTTTCTCATGGTATTTACCTCGATACCGGTTGTTATAACGAAAACATCTTCCAGAGAGGGGGTTATTCGCTTTGCTTCCATGACTTCAGAGCCATTATCCTCGAAAAACCGAACGAGAGGTCCAACATATATAGGTTCCATGGATTCAACTCTAACCTGCGCATCAGAAAGTGATTCACACTTCAAATTTGGAAAAGTCCTCTCAAATTTCTCGTAAAGGTTCATGATGGGATTACAAAACGTGATCAACATGGCCTTTTTTCCTAGAACAGGCTGTAATAGATTAGAAACAGAATCTATTTTTACAATCTTGCCTTTTACTATAAATGCAACCCTTTGGCACAACCGCTCTGCTTCCTCGATATAGTGTGTAGTCAGGAAGATAGTCGTTCCGCTGTGATGAAGCCGAGATATCAGTAGCCTGATCTGCCGTGCGCTTCCAACATCCAGGCCAGTTGTTGGTTCGTCCATGAACAGAATTCTCGGGTTATGAATTATTCCCGCAGCGATTGTAAGTTTGCGTTTCATACCTTTGGAGTATCCACCAAACTTCCTGTTTGCGGCTTCTTCTAATCCAAATGTCGCTAGTAGTTCTTTTGACCGGTTTTGCCGCTGGATTTTACGCATTCCATAGAGCGAAGCGCAAAAACAGAGATTGTCATAGCCTGAGAGTTCAGGATAAAGGTTGGAATCGTCGGGGACTACCCCGATGAGATGCTGGGCAGCCTTGGGGTTATTTGTACAATCTCGATCAGATATTCTAATTGAACCAGAATCAGGCCGGGCCAAACCGGTCAGGATGTTGATAGTGGTAGTCTTGCCGGCTCCATTAGGCCCTAGAAAGCCAAAAAATTCTCCCTGGCGTATGCGGAATGATAATTCATCTACAGCTATTACTCCGTCAAACTTCTTGGTCAAATTAACTACTTCGATCAA
>DYRE01000243.1:0-1880 GCA_020718965.1 Desulfomonile tiedjei | reverse complement strand
TGGTATTGAGGCGCATAGCATGGGTAAAAGTTATTATTTTATCAGTGACTTGCATATCGGGGGCGATGAAGCGCTTGGAGTCTGCGATTATGAGCCAGAGTTGGTGGCGTTTCTGCAAAAGCTGGCCAAACAGGAAGAAGAAGCCGAGCTGATTATTGTGGGCGATATCTTCGGCATGTGGGAATTTACCAATATCAAAGGCCCGGAGAAACTGCAGGCCTTGATGCGTCAGTTTCCCAATATTTTCGAGGCATTCCGGGAAGCGGGGAAGAAGATCAAGATAACCCTCTTGCCCGGTAATCACGACTATGAAATAGCCTGTTATCCAGAATTTGTTGAGATTTTCAAGGATTTCAATATCGATCTTGAACAACGACCGGCGATAACCCGGGAGCTTTGTGGCAAAAGGTTCTGGATCGAACACGGCAACCAGTATGATGATTTCAATCGCATGCCCGATTTTGGCAACCCGTACGCTCTGCCTGTGGGGTATTTTATTACTAGCGGCATGGTGAGCGGAGCTGGCAAACATTCCGAATACGGGCGCTACAATTGGCTCAAGGACATCCAGTCTGTGTATCCTACCGAAGAGATCCCTTACTGGGTGATCTCTAATTACTTTTACAGGGAGATGAGCGTTTGGCTGCGCTGGCTGATTTTGCCATTTTTGCTGCTTTCCGGGTTGACGACCTTCGTCCTGGCAGGGGCTGCCCTGGAGTGGCTGGGGGTAACCCAGACCAATATTTTCCTGTACAACGGCCTGTTTACATCCCTGGGCTACCTTGGGAATCTGGTGCAGATCGTGCTAATCATTAACGCCATCGTCCTGTCGGTCCTGGGTGTACTTTTCGTGCCGCTGAGCTTCATCCTGCGAGACATTAAGAAAACTCTGAAACGATTTCACCTCATTACTCAACCGCAGGATTTGGTCACAGGGAAGGAACAGAGCTATCTTGAGGCTGCCCAGGAGGCCTTTGAACGCGATCCTGACACTATCGGCTTTATCTATGGGCATACCCACGCCCCCTCTCTGCGACGGCTGGGGAACAGGGTAGTGATCAACACGGGCACATGGCTGAAAAGGCTGGTGAGGGCGCCGATCCGCTTTGGATATCTGCCCGATATCTATATCCCATTTTATTTCTTGGATTATTTTAAAATCAGCGCCGCAGATGGCTCTATTGTCATAGACTTCCAACGGGTTGACAAGGCTCAACCCCGTGAATTGGATCTCTTGCAGCGGGTAATGATTTCCAGGAAACGCCGCAAAAAGGAAGAACCCATACCTGAGCGAACCATCCTTGATATCTGATCCTGTTCGGGGGAAAAGTATCGGGAGTAGCGCAAAAAGCCTGGGAGGCCGATTCCTTTCATGCAACTACAGGCCTGTTGAGCCAAGGTCCTGGATGTTTCAATTTTTGAGCCGGTCCACCAGATGGTTCCGAATTCTCTTGCGTTCCCAAGTCGAAGTTGCTATTTCAGCTTAGGACAAATGTCCTTTCGTTTGAGTTATGAGTAACTCTCTGGGAGACGGTTACTCACTAAGCCCTGGTCGTTCATGCGGTTGGGGTTTTATTTTGTCTCGAGGGGCTCAAAAGAAGATAGTGTTATGATACCTGATTTGGGGATACTCACAGATAACAGGACTGGTAGAGCGCAATTGATTATTCACCAGGTGAGCCTACGTGTCCTCTACCAGATGTGGAGTGAAAGGTGAGGCATGGCATTCTGGGTTAGTTATGGCAAGAAGCTGGTTGAAAAGATGATCCGAGAGCGGTTGGGTCGTCCCGGTCCGAAGGAGTCTCTTTCGATCTGCTTGAACTGTGGTCGAAGAACGTTCCACGAAGATCTTAGGGACGGCATGTGCGGCTTGTGCTGGG
>DYRE01000242.1 GCA_020718965.1 Desulfomonile tiedjei | reverse complement strand
CAAAGGCATGGGACTAATACGCTAGGACTACAAAAATTGTGGTTGCGCCGAGGTCGACCAACAGATACATTTCCCAAATACCCGGAAAATATTTTATCGCGTTTTTGGAGTTTCTTAACTCTTCTTGATGGTACCTAAAGGGATCTCCTATGAAGGCATTTGCGTTAATTTTTCTATTCCTGGCAATGGGCGCCGGAGACTTTGCTTACGGAGAACAGTCCGCGAGTCCAGTTTCAGGCATTGCCCCCTCTGGAATGCCAGGACCTGTGATGGCTTCCCTTTCTTCGCTTCTGCCTACAGATCCTGTGCAGGGGGGATTCTCCCTGGGGGGCGTCATCATGAATCCCTTTGCCCAGATCGGTTACCAGTGGAATGCCGTAAACCTTGATGTGCCTATCGATGCGGAATTTGACCCGCTTCCCTTAGACCCGAATTCCCACTTGGCGTTGGGAACCATGGACGTGGTCCTAAAGGACTACAACTTCTGGACGGGGACTATTGGTTTGAATGCGATAATGTCCCCGGCGCTTACATTGTTTGGTTCGGCTATTGGTCTTTTGCCCGGGTCGTTTACGCAAACAGGTAAGCTACCAATTTCTGTAGGTCCATTGGGCTTCACCCCCAATATAACAATGACGGGCACAAACTTTGAGTCCTGGACCCTTCAGTGCGGCGCCTCATTTGGGATAGGCGGAGGATATTCTGTATTGGCGGGAAGTCTGTGGCAATATACCTCAATGGTGTATGAGGACGCTCGTGACGCCTCGAGACAGCTTAATCCAACATTGAGACAGGACTTTTTGCTGAAAAACTGGGCTCCGTTTATTGGATTTCAAATGCTGCAGACGGGAAATTACAGGGCTGCAGTGGTATATAGTCCTTTTCTTACGTCTTCCGGCGCCATCAACATTAGAACTACCTCTCCAAATATGTCGGATCTAAGTTACAACCTGAATCAGCCAGGTTATCTTCTCTCTGTAGTAGGTGAATATTTTTTGCCTTTGCCGCCCCCTACGACTTTCAGCTTCTGGCTCAATGGCGCAATTTCATCTATAAAAGGTAGTTCTGACGTAAGTTTTGTAGCTGGAGACATTTCGCGAACCAGTGTAGTCTCCGATTTCAGTCTCAACCAGTATTCTCTGAGCGGAGGAATAAGCGCTGGCCTGATCTTTTAGGATTCGGCGCCGTTGAGGCATGACAGACTTAGAGAACTATATTTTTATTTGAGGCCTTGGCAAGCTCTGGGTAACTAAAGTTTTCACCTAATCGATGGCGGTTGTCATCGTCATGTTAATCATGAATCCGTTATCATTTTTCTGAAACGCTCAAACAAATATCTTGAATCATGAGGCCCTGGAGAAGCTTCGGGATGATACTGTATCGAGAAGAGGGGATATTTCTTGTGAACCAGGCCCTCGTTTGTGTCGTCATTGAGATTGACATGACTGACATCGCATTCCGAATCAACGGTTGATGGGTCCACAGCAAAATTATGATTTTGCGATGTTATTTCAACCTGTCCTGTGTCCAGTCTCCTCACAGGGTGATTTGCGCCGTGATGTCCGAACGTGAGTTTGTAAGTTCTACCTCCAAGCGCCAGCCCTAGTATTTGATGACCAAGGCAAATGCCAAAAATCGGCTTTTGGCCAATCAGATTCCGAGCCGTTTCGATAACATACGGAACTCCTTCCGGATCTCCTGGACCATTCGACAAGAAAATGCCATCCGGATTGTAACTCAAGATTTCTTCGGCTGTCGTGAAGGCCGGAAAAACTCTGACATGAGCCCCGGAGTCTACCAGGAGTCTCAAGATATTTTGTTTGATCCCAAAGTCCATGGCCGCGACTTTGAACCTCTCCTGAGATGTAACGGTGCGGGAATTCCACCGCCACGAGCCTTCAACCCAATCGTATGGCTTATCGCATGTAACTTCCCTTACAAGGTCTAGCCCCTCTATGTCGGGATAATCATTGACCTTATTTAGGAGACTGCTGATATCATGGTCTTGTGTGGATATAATTCCCTTCTTGGCCCCGGTTTCCCTCAAGTTTCTCGTAAGCCTTCTGGTATCAATGCCTTCAATGCCAATTACTCCAGAACGTTTAAGGAAATCATTGAGATTTTCCTTCTGACGCCAGTTGCTGGGACTGGCGCAATGCTCCTTTACTATGAAACCGCCCAAGAATGCCCTGACTGATTCGTTATCCTGAAAATTTACGCCGGTGTTTCCAATATGAGGATAGGTCATGGTAACAAGCTGTCCTCTATAAGAAGGATCAGTCAGGATCTCCTGATAACCGGTTATGGCCGTATTGAAAACGACCTCACCCACTATTTCCCCCTCTGCGCCCATGGCGGTTCCGACAAAAGACTCGCCATCGGCGAGAACAAGACTGGCTTTCATTAGAGTCCCTTTACAAAGTATTTCAACCGTTCCATAGCCTGCTTTATCTTGCTATCATCAGCAGTCATTGAGATCCTGAAGTAAGCTTCTCCGCTTGGGCCGTAACCAATGCCTGGAGTTACAATAAGACCCTGGTTTTCAAGTAGGTCTGCGCAGAAAGCGACTGAAGATGAATAATTCTCCGGGATGTGCACCCAGAAGTAGTAACTGGCTCTGGGCAACTTAAATCTGAATCCCATTTCCTTTAACGCGGAGGATATTATTTCACGTCTCAGCTTGAATAACTGGGTCCTACTTTCGTTGAACAAAGGGGCGTCAGGGTGCCCTAAAGCTCTAGCGGCGGCTCTCTGAATGGCCATGAAGACCCCTGAGTCGAAATTGGACTTCAACGTCAGCGCAGCGTCGATGAGCGCCTTGGACCCGACAATGAAACCGATTCGCCAACCTGTCATATTAAATGTTTTGGAAAAAGAATGCATCTCTATAGAAATATCTTTGGCGCCAGGAATCTGCATTATACTTATAGGCCTGTCCGCCGGTTCAAAGTACACTTCAGAATAAGCGTTGTCAGCAAGTATGACAAGATCATGTTTCTTGGAGAAATCGACCAGGTTCTCAAAGAATGATTGGTCCGCTACAGCGGCTGTAGGATTGTTGGGATAATTTACAAATATGAACTTGGCTGAGGATGCTACGTGATCCGGAATGGAAGAGAGGTCGGGAAGAAAACCTCGTTGCTCTTCGAGAGGAATCCGAACAGGAGCGCCTCCCGCAAAACCGATGGCGGCTTCATAAACCGGATATCCTGGGTCTGTGACCAGAGCGGTATCCCCGGGGTCAATGAACACAAAGGGGAGGTGTGAAACAGCGTCTTTAGCGCCGATGGTGGCCATAATTTCGTGTTGCGGGTCCAATTGAGCCCCGAATCTTCGTTGAAACCATTTTGCTACATTCTCACAAAAATCATGTTCTCCCTTGTAACTGGGATATTGATGGTTGGCCGGTTTCCTCATCTCCTCATTCATGAGGTCTAATACAAAATCCGGTGTTGGCATGTCAGGGTCGCCTATCCCAAGCGAGATTACATCCATTCCTCGTTCTTGAGCGGCCTTACGCTTTTCATCAATTAAATGAAACAGGTAGGGAGGGGTGTCCGTTACCCGTTTTGAGAGCTTCATTGCGTCCTCCAGATTGCAATTCCAAAGAAAGCGATTATGGAAAAAATCCACAATCAGCATTAGAGATCCTGGAATCAATATATTTATCCGATTAGGCAAATATATTCAAGCAATAGACATGAAAAGCAATCTTTTTTAATGATTCAATGCCGGATTAAAAACGAACTCGGGTCTGAAACGGGTAACGTGGTTTTCTGACGTTAATTCTTGACTCAGAGGCTAAATTACCATAATTTGCTCCGATATATTAAGGAGCTAAAAAATTCTTCTTGTGACACTAGATCTTGAAACAATTCTGAATATAGTTTGTCTGACAATA
>DYRE01000241.1 GCA_020718965.1 Desulfomonile tiedjei | reverse complement strand
GTCGGTATTGTGTCCGAGCAGCGCATCACCATTACGCACAATTGTGTTTACAGCGCCTATAGTTTGAGCTTGAGGGGACATCTCATCAAGCTCAGAAGCAATCGCTTCTTTATGAGGTACTGTTATATTGGCCCCAGCGATTCCTAAAGCCTTAATACCCCTTACAGCTTCCCTCAAATCGCGTTTCTGGACATTAAAAGCCACATACTTTGACTCAGGAAAACGTTTCTCAAAAACATAATTATGCATTCGGGGAGACAGAGATTTAACTACCCGATTATCGCCCACTACGCAATATACCCTCATTGAGATAATTCTCCCAGAGTAGTCAAAAAATTTGGGAACGAAACAGCTATACAATCAATATTTTCAATGTTTATTGGCGTGTCAGCGACCATGCAGGCAATTGCAAGAGTCATTGCAATTCTGTGGTCTCCGAAACTCTGCAAATTCCTGGCGAGCTTCAAAGTTGTGGGACCATAAATCACAAGATCTTCGTCTTTAATCTCCAGTCTGGCCCCCATTTTACCGAGTTCCGAAACTAGCGCAGCTACTCGATCCGATTCCTTGATCCTCAATTCCCCAATCTGATGAAAAACAGAAACGCCCTCGGACTGTGTCGCAAGCAAAGCCAGTATAGGAATTTCATCAATAAGCTGAGGCAATTCTCCCGCCGTGACTTCACATGCAGAAAGTCTTTGGGAGTAAACGCATCTAACGGCGCCCCAGGGTTCCGGGGAATCCCCCTGAAACTCAATGTTAATGTCAGCGCCCATACTGGTCAATTTGTCCAGGAATTTCGACCTGGTAACGTTCAGCAAAATTCCCTGAGCCACCAAGTCGCTCTTAGGCAACATTGCTGCGGCGCATATAATAAACGCGGCTGAAGATGGATCTCCAGGGATATTAAAGAATTCGGGCAGCTCTATGTCTGACTTCTTAACAACCCACGAACCATTTTCTGAAAGAATATCGACCCCAAATTGCTTGAGCATCAATTCAGTGTGATCTCGACTCTTAACTTCCTCTGTAACCCTGGTGACACCATCCGCCTGCACTCCGGCCAACAGAATCGCGCTCTTCAATTGGGCGCTCGCAACCGGCATTACATAGTCTATGCCCACTAGGCTTCCACCATTTACTGTGACAGGGGGGAACCCTCGTTCTTCGCAACAAATTTGAGCCCCCATCTCCACCAGAGGTTTCGCAATTCTTTCCATAGGCCGCTTCATCAGAGAATCGTCGCCAGTTAGGACATATTGGCCTTTAGATCCGGCAAGTATTCCCATGAGTAGCCGCATAGTAGTTCCAGAATTCTGACAATCTATATCGGCATGTTTGATCAAATGGCGATTCGAACCGACTAGATTTAACTTCACACCAGTAAAACTTGCAGAGCCTCCAAGCAGTTTGACTGCTCTCACGGAGTCCATGCAGTCTTGCGCGTCCGAGTAATTGCTGACTGCGCATTTGCCTTTTGCGAGAAGCGAAAGCAAAGCCACACGATGTGATATCGACTTGTCACCCGGAGGCGCAAAAGAACCTCGCAGTCTCATTTCTTGTTTTCCTTTTTTAGATGAGCAGCCAGGAAGTTTTGGAACATCTTTTCACCATGCTCCGTGGCTATGGACTCAGGATGAAATTGAACCCCTTCAATCCTAATTTCCAGGCTTCTGATTCCCATAACTTCTCCCTCTGAGGTTTCGGCTGTTATGGCAAGCGGCTCTTTGATTGTATCACGCTGAACGATCAAAGAATGGTATCTGGTTGCGGGAAAGGGATTTGGCAAATCGGCAAATATTCCCGATGAATCATGAAAAATCTTCGACACTTTTCCGTGAACCGGGCGCTTGGCCCGGGTTACTGTTGCCCCAAAGACATGACCTATGGCCTGATGGCCCAGACAGATTCCGAGGATTGGAATCTTGCCCGCATAAACTTTAATCGCCTCACAGGTAATTCCTGAATCTTCGGGTCTACCCGGACCGGGAGATATTACAATGGCTTCAGGAAAAATCCTCTCAATATTCCCGACAGTAAGGTGATCGTTTCTAACGACCTTGACTTGCCTGCCGAGTTTTCCCAAAGCGTGAGCTACATTAAACGTGAAAGAATCGTAGTTATCAATTATCAGAATCATCGCAAGACTCCTGCCGCAGAATTGATAGAAGCTATGCCATGCGCTGCCTTTCTCATTATCTCTTCGTATTCGAAAACAGGAGATGAATCAGCCACAATCCCTGCGCCAGCCTGCAACACAAATTCATTCTTGTAGAATTGGATCATGCGTATGGCTATACAGGTGTCCATTATAGCGCCAGGCCCCCAGTAGCCAACGGCTCCTCCATAAGGTCCCCGCGGCCTATTTTCAAGGTCGTCAATAATTTCCATTGCTCTGATCTTTGGCGCTCCTGAAACCGTGCCTGCAGGAAAACCAGCCCTGAAAACGTCCCATGCGTCGAGTCCTTCCAGCAACTCCCCGGTAACCTGGGACACAATGTGCATGACATGACTAAATCGTTCCACGATCATGAATGGATCAACATTGACTGAACCATAGCGACAGACCCGGCCTGCGTCGTTTCTCGCCAAATCCACCAGCATTACGTGTTCCGCTCGCTCTTTTTCGGATTCCAGGAGTTCAATCTCCAGCTCCCTGTCCTCAAGTGGATCGGATGACCGTCCCCTTGTCCCCGCAATGGGCCTGATCAGCACTTTGCCGTTCTCCAACTTGACAAGAGTTTCGGGGGAAGCCCCGGCGAGCCTAAGATCTTCGAATTTCAGAAAAAACATGTAGGGGGACGAACTGTTGACACGCATCCATCGATAAACCTCAAACGGATTAAAATCGACCTCACCAGTGATTTGATCCGAAAGAACAACCTGAAATATGTCGCCATCGATTATGTGATCCTTTGCTTTCATCACGGAATTCACAAAACCATCTTCTTTGGGATAGAACACTGAAAAATTTCTCCCGCCAACACCTGAAGTCAGCTTCTGTTCGAGACGTTTTTGGATCTCCTCAAGCTTGAGTTCGCATTCCATATCGTTCTCGCCGATGGCGCATATTGTCATTATCCTTAAAAGATGATCGAATATTACGAACCTTGATGGATAGCACAGTTGAGCGGTAGGAAGTTCAGAGGGGATAGCTTTTGGTAGTTTTTCGATCAACCTCACAGCGTCGTAACCAATGTATCCCGCCAGTGATCCTACAAGCGGTAGTTTAGGCAAATCGAGGCAATTGATTTTGTGCAGGACATCACGAGCGGTTGAAAAAAAATCCTCTATAGGGCTCAAGGAAACTCTACCAAAATATCTGACCTCAGTCCCTTTTCCTGACAACAGCACTGATACCAGCGGATCCCATGCGATAATGGAGTAACGTCCAATAGTTTCAACATTTTCACTGCTTTCAAACAGAAAAGACACTTGCTCGCTAACGCAAAGTTTTAGATAGACCGAGACTGGGGTTTCAAGGTCAGACAGTAATTCTTTCGACATTGCTTTCAGGACTTTCACAGCTTTATTCCTTCCTTGGAAAACAAAAACCCACCGTCTTATGACGGTGGGCCTTATTTTCTAAACACCAAAAAAAGTTAACCTGAGATATCCAGGACAGGCCACACCGTCATCGGTGAATGGCGCCACCAATAAAAAAGAAAACTCAGATCTCCTTTTTTCGAAGAGTTCAAATTGTTTTGCCTTTTGAAAATTTGTTGAATTCCGGATAAACGATTTTGACGCTACTCAAGTTTCCGTAACTAACGGTAACCTAACACAAAAAACCTGTCAATGGGAAGAGGCTGAAAAGACCAAACTAGGAAAAAAAGACCACCGCCTTGGGGCTAGATATAATTTCTGTGTAACTTTACCTGACTTCTGAATAGCTTGTTTTCA
>DYRE01000240.1 GCA_020718965.1 Desulfomonile tiedjei | reverse complement strand
GTTTCCGGCCAATACATATTCGGACAAGTTTTGGAGATTGAATAATTGGAGAAAATTACAAAAGGTTGAGATTTCCTTCCCTGACGATAAGACACCCGATGGAACGCCCTGTATTCAAATGGACTTTAAAAGCGCCGAGGGTGGCTGCAACATCATTGCTCCGTCTGCGTTCGCTCCAGGTGTTTGGCGTTCAGAACAATACGACGCGATATCATTTTGGGTAAAAGGCGATTGTGGCGGAAAACGGGCAAAAATCCAAGTTGATGTGGATTCCGGGGCGTATTCGTGGGTATTTTCTCTTGACTCGGAGAAGTGGAAAAAGATTACGCTACCCATCAGTTCCGCCTACACAAAAACCGGCAACAAAACGGATTTGCACAGCCTCAAACTTTTATATTTTTCCTCAGAAGAAGAGATGTCATTTCGTATTGGCTCAATCGCGCTTGAGAAAAAAATAAATGAATTACCCTTCTCCACTGCCAAGAGCGTAATCATTCCAGAAATCAAAGATTCACAAGTCGCACTTGACGCTAATTTCGATGCCCCGATTTGGACCAATGCGGCGAAAATGGAACTCGTACTTGTTGCTTCCAGTGCTGAAGCAAAGGAAAAAACAGAAATACGCCTGTTCTCCGATGGAAGCAATCTCATTGTAGGGGCTCGTCTTTTTTGTGCCGACAGTTCCAAGCTTCTAGCAAACTGCACAAAACAAGACGAACAAGTCTGGCAGGACGACTCCCTTGAGTTGTTAATAGACGACAGCTTGGATGCTTGTGGCTATCGCCATATCATTGTCAACTCCGTAGGGGCTGTCCAAGATTACCACAAACGCTTCGACATGGCGCTAGTCAGCTACACCGTGGATAAGGAGTGGAACTCTGATGTCAAGGTTGTCAACAAATTGTCAGCCACGGAATGGTTGCTCCAGATGTCAATTCCTCTTGTCTCTCTTGGTCTTTCGCCCGGCAAACCGTTCGGCCTCCAAATTGGCCGAGAAAATCATCTTCTTAAAGAATACTCCGTTCTTTCACCAGCCAGAAAATTCTGTGACCCTCCTTTCTTTGCCACTGCATTGATTGGGAAGGCGAACTCTAGCCCCGTTGAACTTTCTTTACAAATGGAGAAACCTGGCGAAATGATATTGCATGGCAAACTCGACAATGCCTCCGTGGGCGAACTTTCTATTGACATAGCCGATCCTTATGCCAAGACAAGAAACGAAGTCGTGAAAATCACTTGTGACTCCGGCGGACAATTCATCGCTCCATTTTCAATTCCCGCACCTTCGGAAGGGCTCTACCGCATCGTCGTCAGTGGCACTGCCAACAGTGCATTGCTTGCTCCGATAGCACTCATTTTCCCTATGGTCTTAGCGCCCGAAATAAGCTTTGGCGATATCTACCTCAACCCCAAGCCAAAAGAAATGAAGACAGTTGAAGGATTCTTCACCTTTGATAAAGCAACACCAATCCTAATCCCCGAAAACAGCTCGGAGCGAACACGTGAGACCGCGCGTTTTCTCAGAACGGAACTCCATCTTAATTTGTTTAACATGCTTCCGTCAATCACTACAAAAACAAACGCCGAAAAATGGTTCTCGATGTCCCTAGTCAAAGATTTTAAAACCGAAGATGAGACTTTGCGGGCGGAGCTTGCAAAGCTTCCTGTCGAGGGATATTTTCTGGAAGTTTCCCCTGATGGCGTAACGATTCTGGGAGCCGATGAGGCGGGACTTTATTACGGTGCCGTTACACTTATTCACCTCATGCGGGCAAACTGCATTAAGAAGCATGAGCCTAGATTGGGCTGTGTCCGCATCAAGGATTGGCCGGATCTTCCTATTCGCATCGTTACCATGTGGGCGGGATCACGCTATAATAATAAGGAAACTGGACATCGCCTAGATGTCCTTAAAGACTATCTCAAAGAAGTGGTGGCGGGGAACAAGCAGAACCATTTCTCGTTACTCCTCGACTTCGGATTCGAATATGACAAGGAATCTATTATTGCACTTCCATGGCACAGTCTCTCTCGTGAGGATTACGAGGAGCTGGTTCGTTTCGCGCGAAAACACTTCATTGAGTTCGTCCCCGCGCTTCAGTCTGGCGGGCATAGCCAGCACTTTACTACAGCTTATCCAGAACTTCGAGAGCCCGGCTACAAAGATGGACAGGTAAACGTGCTTAATGAGAAATGGCGTGACATTCTTGAGAGTTGCTACGATGACATTCTTTCCGCCACTCCCGGCGCAAAATATTTTTTCATCTGGCACGATGAATGGTGGGCGCACGCCATAGATAAAAAAACGGACACGTTCATGGGTAAGGAGCGATGGGAAATTTTCCGAGATGAAATTTTAAAAAACCATAATTATTTCAAGACGCGTGGTATTACGATGATGATGTGGTGCGATATGCTGTTGAAAGACCACAACGGCGGATATCCATTTAATGTTTCCAAGGGATTGGAGGCAGTTCCAAAAGATATAATAATGATGAATTGGTCCGCCAGTTTCGCTCCAAATTCCACGCTGGAAATGCAGGAGAAGGGCTTCACGGTCTGTCCGGTATTAAATTGCTTCAACCTTATCCCACATCGTGACAACTCAAGTATCAAGGGATTCGGGTGTATCGCATATGCCCGTTACCTCCAGACCTACTGGCATGTGGAAAATGACACCATGAGCGCAAATTATATTCATGCTCCGCTCCGCGCGGCAGAATTCGCATGGAATGCCAGCCGAGAATGTCAACTTCCGCTCGGAGAATGGAGGCGTCGCTACTTGAACAGCATACTATCCACTCTCTACTTTCCAAAACGCAGGGCGGAAAAACTATCATTCCAACCTGTGGATTTGATGAAATATGTGAACGCCAACGCGGCTGAGTTATTCGACGACCCGAAAAATGCCCCTCTTATTGCAAATGCCGTGACGGACATCGGATTCATTCCAATGCAAATGATTAATCAAGGTGGCATGAATATCCTAGTCCCTGATGCAAAAACCAATGAGGTCTCAGTTGAGATAAATTCAACGGCAAAAAGCCTCATTTTCCTAGAAGCTGTCTACATTCCAAAGGACAAGAAGGCTGAGATTAAAAAACGTGGAGCTGATTATCTCCGTGGCATCCCCGTAGCTGAGCTTAGAGTGGAATACAATGACGGTGCGTCAGAAATTATTCCTCTGCTCTTAGGAATCAATACAAACGAGATAACCCCACAGGTAGGGTGTTGCTTTATGTTCGGCAGCAGATTCGCACACAATCTCAAGACTGTTGGCGGTGGCAATGCCAATCTCTACGCATTGGAATGGGCCAATCCCTATCAAGGGCGAAGCATACGGAAAATCGTGCTTAAAAATTACGGAATGGAAGCTATCCCCATAATTTTTGCAATAACAACAACGCATTAACAGGAGAAACAACAATGAAAAAGCAAAAACAATTCACGCTCATCGAATTACTTGTGGCCTGCCAGCCGAAGCCTTGGCGAAGGCCAATTCGAGCAAAGTTTTTTACATTGATCGAATTGCTTGTGGTCATCGCGATTATTGCGATTCTCGCAGGCATGCTCTTGCCAGCCCTTAAGAATGCGAAAGAGACGGCGAAAAGTGCCGTATGCCTCAGCAACCTCAAGCAGTTGCATTATGGTATTAGCATGTATGCCAACGACTGGAATGACTACGTCCCACAGCAACCACCTTGGCTCTCTTACGGTTGCTGGGATGAACAGATCGCGGACTACGTGCACTACAAATGGGTTGATTACGGTGGAACTGACCTTGCTTCATGGGGACCACCCATCTTCCACTGTCCGGCTGGCAAAATATATTTTGCCAATACGGTGGGAAGTAGCCGCGGATATGGGATGAACGAGTATCCAGCTATGAATTACTCTGGGCATAATGGGCGGATATCCAAATTCCCCTCGC
>DYRE01000239.1 GCA_020718965.1 Desulfomonile tiedjei | reverse complement strand
TGACAATCCTGAAAGACCGCTTATAAAGCTTTCCAACATTTTGTCACCTCTTATGCTTTCTTTTCTGGGATGTTAGGTTGTTCAACCGGTTTTAGTGGAAAAATACGCTTGAGTACATTCATTGAAATAATAAGGCCCGCCATGGTTATGAATGTGCCTGTGATTCCGACCATGGTCATGGTAAGTCCGAACGTCCATTGATCCATAATGAGAACTCCGTTTGATAAGGTATCGTTTTAGGCTTTGAAAGAAACCGAAAAATGTTTCCGGTGTGTGAAACGTTCGGTGTAGTGTAATAGGATTTGGAATATTTTAGAACACTACAAACTCAACTTTTTGACGGAAGAAAGAACATTTTGATCTTGCGCTTGATCTGTGAGATGCTCAGAGTCTGAGTGGATCATAAAAAACCTGTGATTCAAGGAGAAATGTCAATGGTACCTAAAAAAATTCTTTTTTGTACGGATTTTTCGGGGAACTCGCTTCATGCGAGATCTTATGCTGTTGATTTTGCAAAAGCTTTCGATGCGAGTCTGTTTATCCTTCATGTAGTGAATTCTTCCCGTCTAGGTTATCCTGCGTTCGAGGCAGGGGTTCCTTTTGACCTGCAGTCCGTTTTGTTAAATATAGAGGAGTCAGTTCAGACGGCTTTTGACCAAATCAAGGCGGAGCACAAAGACGAACTCAAAGAGATAGCCACTACGTCCAGAGTCGGTGTTCCTGCGGCTGAAATTACGCTATTCGCTGAAGAAAATGTAATTGACCTTATCGTGATGGGAACCCATGGCTGGACAGGTTTCAGGCATCTGATACTGGGCAGTACAGCGGAGAATGTGGTTAGGACCGCCAGGTGTCCTGTTCTGACCGTAAAGTCATCTCAGTCGGATAATAAAGAATAATTTCCTCTTCGAACGGGCTGGAGTTGACTCTTGACGAAAAGAAATTATAATAGGAAGGTTTAAACTCTTTACTGGAGCCAAACCGTTATGAAATTCTGGCGGCTACCTCTTGACTCAGAGGTTCATTCAATCCCGCATGGCACGGTTCGCATTATCGAAAACCGTTGCAAAGGATGCGGCTTTTGCATCGAGTTTTGTCCTAACGGTTGTCTAAAGCAGAGCAAGCGGTTTAACGCGAAGGGATATCATCCCCCTGAAGTTGTTTCTTATGCTGAAGATTGCGCTGATTGCGGACTTTGCAGTTTAATTTGTCCTGAGTTCGCCATTTTTACACAACTCGACGAAGCTAAGAAAATTACAGAAAGCGACATTTTAAAAGTATCCACGAGATATTCCCGTAAAGATAAAAGGTACGTGAAAAGTTAAATAACGGATTCGCGTTCGGATCATCTGAGCATTTTTATTTTGATCCATTCCAAAATTTGCTTTTTCCCGCTTGCAAGGTTTTTATGGGACCCTTCTCAATGTTTTGAGGAGGGTTATTAGTGTGAGGACGCGTATAAATGGGCAAAGATGTCTTGACTGGCGAACACTTTATTCATGGTGACGCCGCATGTGCGGAAGGCGGAATAGCGGCCGGATGTCGCTTTTTTGCAGGATATCCAATAACGCCTGCCACTGAAGTGGCGGAGCGCATGGCCAGAAGGCTACCCGAAGTGGGCGGGATTTATATCCAGATGGAAGATGAAATAGCGTCAATGGCAGCCATTCTTGGATCATCCTGGGGGGGCGTGAAATCTATGACCGCCACTTCAGGTCCTGGGTTTTCGTTGATGATGGAAAACATAGGCCTTGGCATGATGACGGAAACGCCATGTGTGGTGGTAAACATACAGAGAGGTGGGCCATCCACTGGCCTGCCTACACTTGTCGGCCAGGCCGATGTCATGCAGGCAAGATGGGGATCCCACGGTGACTATGGCTGCATTGCGCTTGTTCCCTGCTCACCACAGGAATGTTTTGATCTAACTGTGGCGGCTTTCAATTTCTCCGAGATTTACCGTCTTCCTGTCTTTGTTCTCGCCGATGAGATGATTGGACACATGAGTGAAAGGGTGGTTATCCCCAGGAAAGCTGATCTGGTGATAGTAGATCGCCCACAGCCTAAGGTAGGAAAGGATAAATATCTACCCTTCGAAAGTTCATCTCACATGCCCGCTCCTATGGCAGTAACAGGCCAGGGTTATCATGTACATGTCACAGGTCTGACTCACGATGAGCGAGGTTATCCTGTCATAACAGATACTGTTCAGGAGAGGAATGTTCGCCATCTTGTTGATAAGATAAGGAGAAACGCCGAGAAGATCATACGTTTTGAAACGCTGGGCATCGAGGACGCAACAGTTGTCGTGGTGGCTTATGGCTGTACCGCGCGCGTGGCCCGGCAAGCAGTTGAGAACTTGCGGGGAAAAGGCTACAAAGTTGGTCTGTTGAGGTTGATCACTATTTGGCCGTTCCCTTCAGCGCTAATTAGATCAATAGCCGGAAGAGTAAAGGCCTTTGTTGTTCCGGAAATTAATTACGGACAGATCGCTTATGAGGTGGAGCGGACGGCGGGTGGCGCAGCGGAGGTTCTGCTGCTGGCCCTCATGGGAGGTTCAATTCATTCACCGGAAGAGATCGAAGAAGGGGTAGCAGAGTTTTTGTAAGTGTCAGATTTATGTACAGACTAACATTTCAATAAAATATATTCTAAAAATCGCTAGGAACAATGATGAGAGTACGTTGCAGGAAACTTCAGCCATTCAATAAGGAAGCGGCGGATGACGTGATTCAGAAAGATCATGGCCTCCATCCAGACGACAAGTATCTAAAACCGGGAAGAATTCCGCATATCTGGTGCCCTGGTTGCGGGCTTGGGGTTGTGCTGACGACTTTCATTGAAGCCATACGCAGGAAAGGTTTGCCGGTTGACAAATGCGCCGTTGTCTCCGGAATAGGATGCACAGGGCGTGTCGCTGGATACCTTGACATGGACACTTACCACACAACCCATGGAAGAGCCATTCCTTTTGCGACCGGCCTGGCCCTCGCAAAACCTGACACTTCTGTGACAGTCTTTTCGGGAGATGGCGATCTTTTCGCAATAGGTGGTAACCATTTGATCCATGCAGCGCGCCGAAATGTTAACATCAAGGTCATTTGCGTGAACAATTTCAATTTTGGCATGACTGGTGGACAGGCTGCTCCAACAACACCACTTGAAGCGAAAACATCCACTACCCCAACAGGTAACGCTGAAGCGCCATTCAATCTTCCCGCAGTGGCCCACGCCGCTGGAGCTGTATACGTTGCAAGATGGACCACGTTCCACCCTCGGCAGCTTGTTCACTCGATTTCACAAAGCCTCGACAAAAAAGGTTTCACGTTCATCGAGGCCATTGCGCCGTGTCCGACTGGTTTTGGGAGGCCAAACAAATTGGGCAGTGGTCTTGAAGAGATGAGATTCTATCGGGAAAATTCCGAAATCAGGAATGGAATTGATCCAGGTTTGGCTGAAATAAAACTTAGAGGCAAAATTGTGGTTGGAACTTTTTCGGATGTGGATCGACCGGATTTTCTTGAAAACTACCAGAATAATGTTGTTTCCAAGGTTCTATCAAAAGGTGACAAGCCAGGTAAAGGGAGAGCCGCCTGATGGCCAAAAAAGAAATAAGACTGGCGGGTTTTGGAGGCCAAGGTATCATATTGTCCGGCCAAATATTGGGGAAGGCGGCGGCCATTCATGAAGGTAAGAACGCAGTATTCACTCAGAGTTACGGTCCTGAGGCCCGAGGAGGGTCGTGTAGCGCAGACGTAGTAATATCAGAAAGCGCAATTCATTATCCCAAGGTTGTGGAACCGGATGTGCTGGTTCTTATGAGTCAGGGCGCATGGGGTACCTACGGGGGCGTGGTTAAGAGTGGAGGAGTCCTGATTCTCGATGAGGACCTTGTAAAGATTGAAAAAGATCCTGAAGGTTTGAAGGTTTACAG
>DYRE01000012.1 GCA_020718965.1 Desulfomonile tiedjei | reverse complement strand
GAGTTGATCATTTAAAGGAAATCAATATCTCGTCAGTATCTACGGTCTGTCCGGGCCTAGCAAAGATTTTGTCTATTTTTCCATCTCGATGCGATGCGATAGCGCTTTCCATTTTCATTGATTCTATCCGCAATAGTTCCTGTCCCTTCCGAACCAGAGTCCCTTCTTCGATGGAAACCGCAGTAATTAGACCCGGCATGGGACATTTGAGTTCATTCTCCTCAACAGTCTTGATGTCTCTGAGCATATATCGGGCCAAGCTCCATTCGAGTGGGGTATATATCTCGAACATCCGAACTATTCCGCAGAAATAACCCTGTATATGGTTGTCGGAGTAACGGAGGCGAAACATATTTGCAATGCCATCTATGTAGAGCTTCAATCTTCGTCTGTAATATTCAAACTCAGGAGCGACTACTTTATATAGCTTGTCATTGACGGTTATGTTCCATCGGTTGGTTTGTTCAGATCCTTCAAGTTGAACTTCAAACACATCGGGATAGGTTCGTACTACATACCTATGGATCAGTGCAGGAGATATAGCTGTTCCAACGTGAGGACTCATAGGCTTTAAAGAATCGCGTACAAGCATCCGTCTAGTGTGGAAAACCAATAGAGCCGCTATTGTCACATAATGAAGGTCCTGTTCAGAAGGCGCTATCCTGCTTTGTCCGTCATCGAAATGATCTTCAATGAAACTTGTAGAAAGGTCTCCAGAGGCAAAAGCTGGATGTGAAAGTATGGCGTTTACAAAATCTACATTAGTTGTAACGCCTTCAATATGATACCCATTCAAGGCTCTGACGAGTGACTTACGAGCTTCTTCCCTGTTTGCGCCCCAAGCGGCTATTTTGGTAAGCAGGCTATCATAATAAATCGAGATTACACTTCCGGCGTCAATTCCACTGTCCACCCGAATATTTTTTCCGGACGGTATAGCATACCTTGTGACCATACCGGTTGTTGGCAGAAATCCTCGGGCAGGATCCTCAGCGCAGATTCGAGCTTCAATAGCCCATCCTCTCAATGGGACATCCTCCTGCTTGAGGCTCAAGGGCTCGCCCGCAGCGATACGGATCTGTAACTCAACCAAATCAAGGCCTGTAACCATTTCGGTCACGGGGTGTTCGACCTGAAGACGAGTATTCATTTCAAGGAAATAAAAGTTTTTATCAGCGTCAAGAATAAACTCTACAGTGCCTGCGCCGGTGTAACCCGCAGCTTTGGCAAGATTGCAGGCGATTTCTCCCATTTTCTTGCGGAGAGATTCATGGACCACCCTCGAAGGGGTTTCTTCTATTACCTTCTGGTAACGGCGCTGGATTGAACATTCTCTTTCCCCAAGATGGACAATGTTACCGTGGTTATCCGCCATGATCTGGATTTCGATGTGGCGTGGACGTGAGATGAAGCGCTCGACAAATATCCTGTCATCCCCGAAACTTTTCAAGGTTTCTGCTCGACACGCTTCCAGCGCCGCAGGCAATTCCATCATGTCATTGACAATCCTCATGCCCCGTCCCCCGCCACCGGCGGCAGGTTTCAAAAGAACAGGCAGACCTGTCTCTTTAGCAGCGGCTATTGCCTCATCAATGTCAGCGATTGGATCCTGCCGACCTGGAACGACGGGAACCCCAATCTTTGTTGCAAGCGCCTTTGAGGCTGTCTTGTCGCCAAGCAGCCTTATAGCTTCCGGGGTTGGGCCTATAAATATCAACCCCGACTCTTGCGTCATTTGGGCAAACTCTGCATTCTCGGAAAGAAAACCGTAACCGGGATGTATCGCCTGACAGTCGTGAGAAATAGCCGCCCGTATTATATTCTCAAGATTCAGGTACGATTCCCGAGCCGAAGCCGGCCCAATCAGGCAGGATTCATCGGCGGCAAGCGCATACGGTGATCTGAAATCTACTTCGGAATATACGGCGACAGATTTCAACCCCATATTCTTGCATGTCCTTATGATTCGAACAGCAATTTCGCCTCTGTTGGCTATCAGTATTTTTTCTATCACTCTGGTGGTCCTCAAAGTGGAATGTTGCCGTGTTTACGAGTAGGTTTGTTGACATGCTTGCCCTCAAGAAACTGCAGGCTTCTGATAAGACGACCTCTGGTGTCCTGAGGAAAAATGACGTCATCGATGTAGCCGCGTTTGGCAGCAAGGAAAGGATTCGCAAATGTTTTTCTGTAGTAATTCTCTTTTTCGGTTAGAGCGGCCACAGGATCGGATGAACTCTGAATTTCCTTACGGTAAATAACTTCCGCTGCGCCCCTTGGCCCGAGGACTGCGATTTCGGCGGTTGGCCATGCGTAGTTGATGTCCGCGCCAATGTGTTTGGAATTCATGACTATATAAGCTCCACCATAGGCTTTGCGGACTATAACCGTAATTCTGGGGACACTGGCCTCAATGAAAGCGTAGAGAAGTTTTGCGCCATGTCGGATAATGCCCCCGTGTTCCTGTTCAGGGCCGGGCATGAATCCTGGCACATCAACAAAACATATCAGTGGAATGTTAAAAGCGTCACAGAAACGGACGAAACGAGCGCCCTTAACAGACGCGTTATTGTCGAGGACCCCGGCTAGAACCGCAGGCTGATTTGCAATGAGCCCGATGGTCTGTCCCCCCAATCTTCCAAACCCTACAATCAGGTTTCTGGCGAAAGACGAATGAACCTCAAGGAATTCAGCGCCGTCAAGAACGCTGTTTATCAGGACCTTCATGTCATAAGGCTGGTTGGGGTTTACCGGAACCAGATAATTCAACGCGGGGTCTTTTCTGTCTAACGGGTCCCTTAAATCGAGGAAGGGCGGTTTTTGAGTGTTGTTTGAAGGCAGGTAGTTGATGAGCCGCCTGATTTCACGGATGCACAAAATGTCATTGGGCAGGACAAAGTGAGCTACCCCACTCTTCGAAGAGTGAACTCCCGCTCCTCCCAGATCATCAAAGGAGATGTCCTGATGAATAACGGTCTTGACAACATTAGGCCCTGTTACAAACATGTAGGAGGAGTTTTCAACCATAAAAGTAAAGTCGGTCATTGCAGGGCTATATACCGCGCCTCCTGCGCATGGCCCCATAATGCATGATATTTGTGGAATCACTCCGCTTGCCATGACGTTTCGGTTAAATATCTGCCCGTATGCGGCTAATGAATCGACTCCTTCCTGAATCCGTGCGCCCCCCGAATCGTTAAGGCCAATAAAAGGTTCTCCAACACGCACGGCGTGATCCATGACTTTGCCTATTTTCTCGGAGTGGGCTTCTCCTAGAGAACCCCCAATGACGGTAAAGTCCTGGCTGAATAGGAAGACCTCCCTGCCATCAATTGTCCCATGCCCTGTTATTACTCCATCACTCAGGTGTTCCTTTTCGCTGCCCAGGTGGCCGCCTCTTCCAGCTTTTAGAACGTCGAATTCCTCAAAAGATCCCTCGTCGAGCAGTAGGTTGACTCTTTCCCTAGCTGTCAGTTTACCTCGGGCATGCTGTTGTTCTACACGTACAGGACCACCACCGCCTTTGGCTTCGTCCCGCATTTTTTGAAGGCTTACGAGGTTGTCCTGGACTGGCCATTCCAATGAAGGGGCGCCTGAGCAATCTCGCGGGGGAGGTTGAAAATTAACTTTTGCGTTTTGATCCGAGGGCTCTTCCATATTTGTCTCCAAATTCAAATCCTAAGCTCATAGTTTTTTAACAGATCCTATTTTTCGTCAACAAAAAAATGTGGGTATGGAGTCGGGGTTTTTAGAGCTGGAAAAGATTACAGATGACGGTAGTTCCCGCAGTTGTTTTAATCTCATGTTTTAAATTCATATCTGACTGGTTTGAGGTAAAGTTACCGCTAAATGTGGTCGGGTATTAGTCATTGTCATCATTCGAGGCTTTTTTGTCCTCTCCCATTTCTTTGTCGAATTCCGCCCAGTATTTGCGGTCACACTCCTGCTTGCAGTCAAAACATGCCGAAACCATTCTAAGTGAGTCACAGCCGCAACTCGCATAGCAGGCCTGGCGGTCAAATGCTTGGACCGCACTCTGGTCAGTAACTCCTAAGTATGGCGTCATTGCAATTATCTCAATCATGGTTAAAAACAACAAAAAAACCTTAAATTTATTCATTGGTCCTCTCTCTCAGCCGGAAAAGTCTAATACCTACAAACATAACGACGGCTGTTTGCTTTTCCACATCCAGTCAGCGTCAGACGCCAACCGGGATTCCTTTATCAAAGCCCGACAGGCTACTTTATCAGAGCTTGAGACTATTCGCGGCCTCAACAGACGGTCTGGGAAATGGATAATCATCGTCCCTTAAATATAGTAATCGGACCCACTCCTCGGCAAGCTTCTTTCCAGAGGCTTTTTCTTGGCGTTTTTAACCTGTTTCAGAACACCAGGACTATTGCTGTAATTTCCCAACATTTTGTAGGCTAATTTGGATCATAATCGGGGTAATTGGGTTCGTGGCGCCGGAGCGCCCTGTGGTAGAAAATAGGCATGGAGGATCGACACACCCATGGGGCGAGACTGATCGCCTAGTCGGAATCAACTCTAATGGCCGAGGCTAGGAATTTCCTGTAGGCTAAAGTTCTGGAAATCCCGAATCTTCTGTGAGCTTCAGCCGCCAGGTTTTTTCCCGATAACCCTTCCTGAATAAGTTCCCCTATGACAAGGTCGATATCAAACGAGGGAGCGCATTCGGCCGGTTCAATCACGACAACGAACTCACCCTTGACGTTTTCTCTTTGGTCTAGTTTGTCATAGAGTGATTTGGGATCCCCTGAAAGTATTTCCTCGAATTTCTTGGTGAGTTCCCTGCATAGCGCCATCCTTCTGGATGGGATGGTTTTTCTTGCGACATCCAATGTTTTGACAATTCGGCGCGCGGTTTCCAGAAACACGATCGTTTTTTTCTCCTGACTGATTTGTTCGAAGAAGTCATTCAGGGCAGAATTCTTTTTGGGAGAGAACCCGAGAAATACGAACGATGATCCATCAATTCCGGATACCGACAGGGCCGCTATAACCGACGAAGGACCAGGGATAGCAACGACACGGAATCCAGCTTCCATTACCGCTTTGACCAGACGGTATCCTGGATCTGAAATGTTCGGAGTTCCAGCGTCAGATATCAAGGCGACACTTTGACCACCTTCAAGTCGTTCGAGAACCGAATGCGTCTTTCTGGTCTCGTTGAAGCGGTGCAGGCTCATCAAAGGTGTGGAGATGTCATACCTGTTGAGCAATACGCGACTGGTTCTAGTGTCCTCGCATGCGATAAGGTTTACTGACCTAAGTGTGTTGATTGCCCTCACTGTAATGTCTTCAAGGTTGCCAATGGGCGTGGCTACAATGAAAAGGGCGCTTGAAGAAGATATTTTTCCAGAGGTTGTGACCACTTAACTGGCCCTTTCTTAAAGGTCAGGAGGTGCTCATGGCTTTTGTTTCGGCTCCGTGTCGGAATACAGGTAAGATTTTCGATAGGCTTCAACGGCGGACATAAGTAGCACGCGCGCTACCGCTGCCACAGGAATGGCCACCAACAGCCCCACAAACCCAAACAGGTTCGCTCCAACTATTAGCACAATAATATACACTACCGGGTTAAGACCGATGGCCTGACCAACAATCTTGGGAGTCAGAAAATAAGATTCGAATGTCTGGACAATGCCGATCCAGCCAAGGATGTATATTACGTGCAGGAAATCACCGAATTTCACATAAGCCATAATCGATCCCCCCACAATTGCCACCAGAGCCCCGAAATAGGGTATGACCTGCAACAGTCCCGCCGTAACACCTAGTACAATTGAGAGGTCGATTCCGATGATAATGAAACCGATACTGTACAAGACAGCCATAATAACGGCCATGGTGAGCTGTCCACGAACGAAAGCGGCGATAATACTGTCAATTTCCCGAAATTTTTCCACGATAGGGTTCCTGGTGTATGGTGGTATAAGATCAACGGCTCCATTAATGATGTTGTTGAACGAAACCATAAGGTAATAGGCTATAATCGGGAT
This sequence comes from Desulfomonile tiedjei, assembly GCA_020718965.1. Lineage (GTDB taxonomy): Bacteria > Desulfobacterota > Desulfomonilia > Desulfomonilales > Desulfomonilaceae > CAJBEZ01. The sequence continues at coordinate 11,113 of DYRE01000012.1, read as the reverse complement.
AAGAATCATCTGGAGAAATACGGACAGGACGCTCATTGTTGAACTGAAAATCGTCGATATAACCGATCCCGCAGTAGAAGTAATCCTTGGTAAAGATTGCCTTATGCGATCATAGACCATCGTAAGAATTTCGTTCCAGTCCTGGGGCAATTCCACCTGAAAAGATTCAATCAGATTTAATCCAAATTCCTGAAGCTTCAAAAGATAACGGGGAGCCTGCCTTGAAAATTGCGAGATTTCTGAAAAAATAGCAGGGGCTACCAGGAGAATGATCCCAGCGCAAATCGCAAAGACTACACACAAGGCCAGAAGTGAGGCAGTGGATCTGCTGGCTCCCCATTTTTCCATGCGTGTGACAAGAGGATTAAGCGTGTAAGCCATAAAAAATGCTATTAACAATATGGTCGTCACAGATTCGAGAGCCCTCATCATCCAGATTAGGAAAACAAGGAAAATAACTCCAGCCCCTAATCTTACCAGTGTTTTCACAGTATCCGGTTTCATGTGTTCTTCTCCGAAGATACTCTTGGTCCCATTAGACTGGTCATGGTTAATACTAACAGCGAACCAGCAATTGTCCAGGCAAAGACATCGCCGTTACGCGTATAAAATGATCCTGCCTCTGGATTGGCGGGAATCCTGTATACCAGGTCACCCTGAGACATCAGGGGAAGAGAGGCTACTAACTTGCCTCTCGGATCAAAAACCGCGCTTACACCTGTATTGGCCGCTCTGAACAGCCACACCCTGTTTTCAAGAGCCCTAAATCCAGCCATCGCTAAATGTTGGTAGGGCGCGGCGCTATCTCCAAACCATCCATCATTAGTTATGTTGACCAGGACTTTGGCGCCGGAACGGACCGCTGTCCTGGACAGGTCAGGGAATATGGCTTCATAACATATAAGGACGCTAAAAGGAGGAAACCCTCTAACATTCATCACGGTCATGACGCTTCCCGCTGAATAATCCTCTTCTCTCGCTGCTATTCCAGGCCCTAATGGGAGTATCCACGACAACGGCATGTATTCCCCAAATGGCACGAGATGAATTTTGTCATAACGTTGTGTCAATTCCCCATTTTCTACCAGAAATGCACTGTTAAAAAATTGGACTTGGTCTTCGATGCGTTTTTCAAAAGGGGCGCCGATTAACATGGGAATTTCCAGTTTCCTGGATATATTGGTTGCGTATTTCCAGGTTATGTCGGCCCCTCCTATAACTACCGGCACGCTGGTTTCCGGCCAGATCACGAAAGTCGCTCCCCTGTTAAGAGCCTTCTGGGCCAATTCCTCGTAGGTTGAGAATGATTTAGCCTTAGACGCAGGATCCCACTTAATGTCCTGAGGTATATTCCCCTGTAGTATTCCTGCCGCAACAGTCGTAGAACTAAACCGGTCTGTCGAGAACTCATTCAGCCTGAGTGTTCCGTAAGCGAGCGCTGACCCCAGAATCGCAATCCCAATCGATAGTCTGACAATTGATCCCCATGTCCTGTCATGCATAATCCTTAGTAGCGCCAAGGCCGACACATTCATCATGATTACAAGAAATGATAGACCGTATACTCCTGAGAAATCCGAAATCTGGATTAGCGTAAGCCAGTGAGCCTGGGAATAGCCAACACAATCCCATGGAAACCCGGTGAAGATGTAAGTCCTGAAAAATTCAAGAGTGGTCCATGCCACTGGAGCCGCAATAAGAACGTCAACACCCCTGTTAAAAAGAACTGCGCAAAGCAGTGAGAACAAGGCAGGGATTAAAGCCAGAGCGCATACCATCGACACGAAAATAACGGTGGCGTCAAATGTCCCAAATTTACCATGGATGACCATGGTTTGTATAATCCATCGAAGATCCACCAGAAAGAAAGCCAGACCAAAAAAAAAGCCACAGGCCGACGCCCTAGGCAATTTCTCCTCTCTCTCAATGGCTAGCAACAAGGGAACAAATGCCAACCATGCCGCAAACCCCAGATTCCAGGGGGCAAAAGACAAGGATAACAGTACCCCACCAGTTAGAGATAAAATGAGAGATAAGGTCATGATCAGGATTTATGCGCCGCCAAACCGTCAACTGGTTGGGCTGACTTGTCAGGAGTTACCAGAACTCTGGTTATCCTCTTGGGATCGCTCACCTGAATCTTCATACTAAGCCCCTCAAAAGTTATTTCTTCGCCTTTCTTGGGGACTTTTCCCAACAGGTGTATGATAAATCCAGCCAGGCTGTCATAGCCCTCACGAGGGATCTGGACTTTAAACAGCTCTTCAAAGTCGTCAAGATTGGCCCATCCGCTCACAACGCAAGAGCCATCTTCCTGACGAACAAAGTCATCTTCTTCAGCGTCATGTTCATCACGGATCTCGCCGATGATTTCTTCAATGATGTCCTCGATGGTCACCAACCCTGATGTTCCACCGTATTCGTCGACAATGACCGCCAAATGAGATTTTTTGCTTCTCAACTCGCCGAGAAGGTCCTTGATCCTTTTGGTTTCTGGGACGAAGAAGGGATCACGTATTATTTGGGAAAGGTTAAAATCTGCAGAGCTGTTCAACCAGTATGGCAGGAGGTCCTTGGAGTTCAATATGCCTACAATTTGGTCTACATTTTCTTTATAAACTGGAATTCGGGAATGGCCCGAGTCAATAACTGTGTTTAGAACAAATTCCAGAGTCGAGTCTAAAGGAACAGCCACTATATATGTGCGGGGGATCATGATTTCCCGAGCCACAGTTTGATTGAGGTCAAAAATACCCTCAATCATCTCGCCCTGTTCTTCGTCTATGAGGCCCCGCTCTTCACTTTCATCAATTACTTGCTGAATTTCTTTAGGGATTTTATCCATCCCTATTTTGTTTTTCAGCCAGCGAACCAAACTCGGTGGTTGGGACTGCGATTCGTCCAATTAGTTGATCTCTCACTTTCCGACAGAATTTCGTATCTACAGGATTGCCGAATAACCCCTGAATAAAATCAATTTTAGATTGAATCAACTCATAACAACGCGACAACCAACTGTCAAGCAAACATTAAACAAATTAATCCTAGTAATCCCATTACAATGAACAAATGAAATCAGAATTCAATATCCTCTGGTGGAGTAGCTAAACCATATCCCGGTATGAAAGGGACTGGAGCCACGGGGTAACCCCGCAGCCACCTGAATCCACACCTGAGAACGCTTCTGACAGGGGCAGCTAGCAGGAACTGTTGGGGATCACCCGTATTGACTTGAGCTTCAAGATTTGAAGGAATTATCTTTATACAGTGACCCATGTCAGGAGTGTAGGCGTAAAACACTCTGAGATCATTCGGGATGAAGCCAGGATAATCATCCGGATTCAATTGACGATCAGTTTCAATCACCGGGTTCATGAAGCTTCTCTGGACCATAGACCACAAGGACTTTTTGGGATGGTTCTCTGCGCAGAACTTGGCTACGGCTCTTTCAAATTCAACTTCCGTCCATGGCGCTGACCGACTCAGAATTTTTGGGAGACAGGCAAAAAATGTCTTAAAACTGTTATTGGTTCTAAATAGCGAAAGAGTACCCCGTTCATCACAGAGGTGCACTTTTATGTGTTCCTGTTTTGACATTCTTTCAAACAACGCTGGCCCATCCGGCGCATGATAGTTCCACCAGATGTCAAATATGTCGCTGTCCTTGTTATTTAATTTCAATATTGTCAGAACGAGAAGCACTCTATTGAACTGGACTAGACCTCCCCGCTGCTGAACGTCTTCCAGGGACGAGACTCCCGTGCTATCTTCAATAGGGCGTAAAAAGAAACCAATCGACTGGAAGTTATCGATTATGTCCCTATAAAGGGCTTTGACACCCTGGCCCGGATAAAGACGAATATCCTCTGAACTGTGAATTTCCATGCCATGATCCTTACAGAGAACGCATAACAGATAAATGTTCATCGGTCTATCCCCTTGTCAAAAAAGAAATAATTAATGTAAGTTTAAAAAGATTGACGCTAATTATATAAAATGATAAAAGAAATTTAAGTTAAACGGAGCAAAAATGGACGACAGAAAAACTACCTGTGTGACTTGCGCATGGCGCGCAACGTGCAACAAAAAATTTCAGGTTGATGGAACAACGACGACCAGGTGCCTTGATTACACCAGAGACCTTATGCTGGGCCAGCCTGAGAATAATAAGGACGATAACAAAGGGCCGAAGAAAGATATTGGAAATGACTGATCTAGTAAAAGATGCCATTCGAAGGGTTATATATGAGTCTCTGGTCAAGGAATTTCCTGAGAGCTACAGCTCTGTTGAGAGGTCTTTTGAAAAAGAAATCGAAGTTTCTAGGTCAAAAGACCCGCGTTTTGGGGATTATGCCACAAACATTGCCATGATTCTGTCCAAGATTCTCGGCTTAAAACCCAGAGAACTGGCTGAACGCCTAGTGCGCCGCATGTCTCTAAACGAAAAGCTGATTCAGAAATTTGAAATAGCTGGGCCAGGATTCATCAATTTTACAATGTCGTTTGATTTCTGGATTGACGTTCTCAAGAGGGTTCATAGTCGAAAGAAGATGTACGGGTGCTTTGAACGCGCCGACAAGCCTAGAATACTGATTGAATTTGTAAGTGCGAACCCGACAGGCCCTTTGCATGTGGGGCACGGTCGCGGCGCAGCGGTCGGCGATAGCATGGCGCGACTCTTGCGCACACGCGGCTACAATGTGGAAACTGAATACTATGTCAATGACGCCGGGAACCAAATGAAAATTCTTGGCCGGTCATTACTTTTGAGATATCTGGAGCTTCTGGGCAAGTCAACAGAGTTCCCTTCGGACCACTATCAGGGGGACTACATTGTAGACCTGGCTCGTGAATTGATTGGGACTACCCTTGGCGAGCAACTGAAAACCCTTCCCGAAAAAGAAGCCTTACCCTTGGCCTCAGGTTATGCGTGCAAGAGGATTCTTGAAGGGATTCAGGATGATTTAAGGGTATTTGGAGTGAGCTTCGACAGATACTTCAGTGAACGGGGCCTATACGCCGAAGATGCTATTAAAAAGGCTCTAAACGAATTGAGCAAATGTGGAAAACTTGAGGACCGTGAGGGCGCTATCTGGTTCAAGATGTCCGGAGAAGAAGACGAAAAGGACCGGGTACTGGTAAGGGCGTCTGGAGAGCCAACATATTTTGCCGCAGACGTCGCCTATCACAAGAACAAGTTTGATAGGGGCTATGAAAAACTGATCGATATATGGGGATCTGACCATCACGGTTATGTTCCAAGGGTCAAAGCGAGTCTGGAAGCTTTGGGGTATCAGCCTGACCAGCTTAAGGTTATGCTCGTGCAATTTGTGAACCTTATCCGAGATGGGAAAAAGATTTCAATGTCTACAAGATCAGGAGAATTCGTAACTCTTCGAGATGTGCTGGATGAGGTTGGGACAGATGCTGCAAGGTTCTTTTTTCTTACAAAAAGGAGTGATAGTCACCTGGATTTTGATCTTGACCTTGCCAAGAAGCAATCACGGGATAACCCAGTTTATTATGTTCAATATGTTCACGCCAGGATAGTCGGCATTTTCAGGATAGCGCTAGAGCGCGATGTCGATGCTGACATTGCGGACCCTGATCTGTCGGCTCTGGAACTTCCCGAAGAAAAAGGGATCATGAAACTCCTGGGAGATTTCCCTGACATGCTGGCTGAAGCCGCTGAAACGATGGAACCGCACCGTATAACATTTTATCTTTTAGAGCTCTCGGAGCTTTTTCACGCCTATTACCACGACAACAAGGTGCTTACGGAAGATGACCGAATCAGAAAAACCAGATTATATCTTGTTGAAGCTGTTCGGCAGGTCATAGAAAATGGACTTACTATTCTAGGGGTAACAGCGCCGGATCGGATGTGAGATTCTCAATGCGTGCGCTTCTAAACTTAATTGGAAAGCCTGAGGGACGACGTCCCAACAGAATGACGCGCAAACCGCTTTCCAAGCCTGAGAAGCCCAAGAACGGATTTCTCATTCTCGGGGTTGTTACGACAATATTAATAATGGCTGCGCTGACAGTCTTCAATATAAGGCTTCTTAGAGAGCAGGCTCCAATGCGTTCTCTTCCAGTCCGGGACGCTATCCCCGAACACACCGTAACTGTGATACCTGAGAGACTGAATAGCGATTCTGAGCAGGAAATAAAGAAACAGTGCCCTCCAGCAGAGGTAACCTTTTATAAAAAGCTCAAGTCGCAAGAAGACGGGGTTCATCAAGAAAACTCCAGTCAGAAAATCAGGCTTGCCAATGCCCAAACTGGTGGACCTGAAAAAGACTCAAATTTCCCAAATCCAGATTCGATAAAGGAAGACAGAGGATTTTCAGTCCCAGCTCTGTCGGGAATACCGAAACAAGCCCTTTCAGAAAGCAACACCGGTTTGCCCACGGATAGACGGGGACAAAAGATCTATTCAGTTCAGGTAGGTGTTTTTAGTCACCCCAGGATTGCCCAGGAGTGGGCTGAAAAATGGAAAGCCAAAGGTTATCCGGCAACCCTTAGACCTATAGCGCGTCCTGTTACCGGGGTTCAATACAGACTTTTCCTGGGAGAATTCAATTCGGAAAAAAAAGCGGATGAGTTTGCCAGACAGTTGAAAGCCAAAGAAGGGGTCACAGGCATGACGATGGTCGTCAAAAACTGAAGACTAAATTCAATTTATCTCAAGAAAATCGATGGCGAGCCCATAAGGCTCGCCATATTTCATGTCAGGAAATCCTGAAAACTTATTTTTTCTTGAGCTGAGCCAAACGCTCAGACACAGACGCCGTCTTAGAAGGCTCACCGGATACTTCCGCCAGAGCCGCCTTGATAATGTCATCATGTCCATCACGATCGGTGGAGAGAAGTTTTGCTTTCATATCAGAGCTAGCCGCCTGAGCTCTAGCCTGTTCCGCCTGCCTGTTCATGGCCGCGAGAGCAACCCCCAGGCTGGAAGTTTCTGTCTTCAAACCAGCCATCTTTTGTGATTTTTCGGCTCGGGCGACTGCTCTTTGACGCTCAATCTCCGCTCGCTGCATATCTCTGCGACCTTTTTCAAGCATGTCCTTGGCCTTTTTGAGTTTGTCCGCGGTTACCTGAGCCAGTTCTATAAGTTCGTCGTGATAGGCTTTTGCCTCAGACGCTTCCTGGCTTTCCCTTTCCATTTCGGGTTTCAAGCTTTCCAAGTCCTCCAGAAGTTTGTTGAGGCTTTTGTTGAGTTCAAGCGCCTTGGCCTCATCGCCAAGAGCTTGGGCTTCCTCGAGTCTATTGTTTAGAAGTTCTGCGGCGGACATGAACTTATCATAATTCTTTTGAGCCGCATCAGCCTCGGCCTTTTCTCGGTCATACTCCGCTCTGGCTTTCCCAGCCTCTGTAGTAATCTTGTCCAAGTCACGGATCATTTCTTCGATTTCCGCTTGCGAAGCTGTTTCCGGGTCCCATGAAACGATTTTCTGGGTGATGCTGTCGCCCACTTTACCCAGTTTTTCGAACCCGAAACTTCTCAAAAATCCAAACATTCCAGCCATAAATGTTCCTCCTGAACTGTTTCTGATTAGATGACTTTTATTGATGGTGAGGCCAATTCCAGACCCACCATTATCTGCACCGACGCGCCGTCCGACTCCTCGACCGACGAAATCATAAGAAATTCATCTACGCTTTCATTGATATGACGACCGTATAACATGGTCTCGTAAGTAACCATTTCCGTTTTTTCACCGTATGGATCAAGAAAAATTGTTTCCACAAAATGCACGGGCGGAATTCTGTCGATCGTCGCTCCGGCGTCATTACTTTCGACAATTCGGGTAGCTTCCGGGTTCTCCCAAACCCTAAAAAAACGAACCGACGATTTAGTGTCAAAAATGCTCAGCCCTATGTAGCCATCCTGTTCAGCCAGCCAAAAACCCCAATCATCCGGATATATCTCGTCATATGGCATGAACAGCTTGCATTCCTCAATTATTTTCTTGTTGTCGGCTACAATCTGGAGCATGTAAGGCCCTTCTGACGTATCCAGATAAAAACGGTGAAGCATTGAATCACCAACCGGAAATTTGCCGTAGGAAACTACTGAGCACGACGCCCCGGGATATTTTATTAACAGATCGTCGCCCGCAAGAATAAAATCAACCTCTGGAAATTCTACCAGACAGTTGAATCTCAGACCTAAGGGTAAGTCCCTGTCAATTTTGTCAGAAAAGCTTTTTCCTGATGACTGTCTAAAGTCATCAACCTTCTTTTGCCCAATTTTTTTGAAAAGATTCCAAGTAGATGCCATTTTTAATAGTGGTTCTCTCTCACTCGAGACCATTCCTCCATTTGTTTTGTAAATGCCGTTAGTATGAAGAAAGGATTGCTACAACTGGAAAATCAATTCATTTGGCTCCGTTCACCAAACGCTCTATCTTCGGCCGCGCTTCGTTGAGCGAATCAGTGAGAGCATCCATGGCCGTGGGACCGAATTGAGAAGCCCACTCAGTTCTCAGGACCAGAATGGCCTGAACTGCCAGAGTCTTTGTGTCGTGACTAAAAATCCAGCCCTTTTCAAGATAGGGATAGATCTCGCTTGGGATTTTGACCATAGAATAAATGGGATTTCCGTTCTGATCCTTTTTGTCTACAAGGCTGCTGTCATCCAACGCTACAAGGATGAGCCTTCCAGACTTCTTAGATATCTCTTCAGCCTTTTTTAGATATTCACTATTCAAGCCGCCAACGAAAAACATCAAAGCCTTGGGATTTTTCTCAACATCTTTTAAGGCGACCAGGTAATCGGCGTTAACAGTGGGTATTTTTTTATAACCTGGGCTTTGTTCGCATAGCGCCTCCCATGTGAGCGCTGTGCCAGACCCGGAAGGACCAATGTAAACGGTGTGTTTTTTTGGGTCCAGATCGGCAATCGATTTGACGTTACCGTCCTTGTTGGCGATAAGTTGCGCGTATTCGAGGAAGAGAGTCGACTGTTCGGAAACCATTGGCTTACCTGGCATTCTTTTCTCAACTAGAGCAAGAACGTCCGACTGAACAATGCCCATGTCTGCCTGTCCATTTGAAAGCATTTTTAGATTTTCCATTGATCCGGAAGATGGAACAAGCTTGACCTCAATGCCTTTGGCGGAATCCTTAAATATTGTACCAAATTTATGATACCAGCCACCCTCCTGACCTGTCGCCAGTTTCAAAGTAGGTTTTTCGGGTTTTTTGGTCGCAAGCGCTGCGGCTGCCAGGGCAACCTCAGGAGGAACGTTTTTGGGTAAATACGCGGGGTCTTTTGGAGTCCCGGCCATTGATTTTACCTGGCCGTCAAGCTCATTCAGCTTGGACTTGAGTTCAGCGTTGTCTTTTGCAAGGTTCTCGGCTTCCTGACGCCACTTCTTAAATCCCGGATCGTCTGAATGATTGTAGGCTGTTGCAGTGGCATTGTTATTTCCTAAATGATCCAACATCCAGAAGAGAAAGAGCGTGTCGAACATCCCAAAGCTGGGGGCGGTATTGTAGGCATAAGGAGGTGGCTGATATCCCTGGGACTTATAATAACCGTCCCTGTTACCGTAATGTGTTTTGTAGTCAAAGCCTGAATATACCTTGCCCTTTTGGTAAAGAGGATTTGATTCATATTTTGTAGAATCTGTCTTGACAGGAGCTGATTTGAACTTTGACTGTTCGGTCTGATACGCTTTCAACGATTCCTGGGAGGTTTTTTTTCGCTGTTCCTGCATGACTTTTTTGTCAAACTTGGAACCACTCGAGAAACCTGTTGAAGAAGTGGACGGGGAAGAAGGTTTGGTGTAACCGGAGGAGGTTTTTCCTTCAGGCCTCGCTGTTTTACCCGGAGAGGGATCACGATCGGTAAGGGACGGCTTAGAATAACCTGTCCCGGATGATCCGGAGCCACTTTGGCCTTGCAAACCAGGCTTTGAATAGTTGGATCCGGACGCCGGTTCTTTCAAAGATGGTTTAGAGTAAGGAGAAGATGATTTTGCAGGTGTTGAGGTAGGCTTTGAATATCCTGAAGACGATTTGTTTCCCCCAAACAATCCTCCACCACTTCGGTTCCATGTCCCACGCGTGGATGACGACCAGGATGAACTTTTTCCAAAACTGGAACCACCGAAACTACGACCACCGGATCTTCCTGCGAGAGCAAGTGACTCCCCAAAAATTCCGGCGCAAAAAAACAAGAGGGCGCCCAAACTCAGGGATTTAAGTATATGTCTTCCACTCATTAAAAAATCTCCCGCGCTCCAAGTTATTCAATCCTGTCTGTCACGCTATTACTCTTATGTCAAGCGTTTGAGGAAAATTCAGACCTTAGAGGTTGCTGTTGTTCAGCGCTCTTTATTTCAATGTTTCCCCATGCTATAATTATATAAAGACACAATGTCATGGAGGATGTTCATGAAAACTGTCCTAATATTTGCGATTATGTTGGCGCTTGCATTTGTTATGAGCACTGGAGTCGAATCTTCAGAGATCTATGACAGATCGTATCAGGGACCAATGAACATGTATGGACAGCCTGTTCTAACTGTACCCCCCGGTCAGCCGGGACAAAACTCGTCTTCCAATAGCGGCCAGGGGCTTCTTCCAATGGCTGCGGATGGTCTGTCACAAGCCGGTGGATATCTCTGGAGTTACATGCCGGCTCCATTGAGAGGCGTTCAGTCTCCGTATGCGGTGCCCCCGGGGGCAGGGCAGGTGACTACGAGTTTTGTTCCTGGAACCCGCTGATTCTTTAACGAAAAGTGAACTTACCGAACCACTGAGGTTACTGTGCTTTCTGAAAATGACTTGATGCGTGTCCAAAGTGTTAGCCAGGGCATGAAGCTACCAGTGACACTGCATGTTCATCTTACAGGGAATAATGATTTTTTTGAAAATAACCTGGCAAACATATCCAGGCAACTTTCTGGTGTATCACTCAATCGCATCAACATTCAGGAGAACGGAGAAAGCCCCTTTCCGGGAAAACCCTCGCTGAGCGTTTCTGCAGGAGCGAGTTCGAACATTCACTACATGGTTTTTCCTGAGGGCCCTCAGCTCGAGCCCTTCCTTGATGCAGTGTCATGGCTCGGTAGGGGAACTGATCCACCCGAATTTC
>DYRE01000238.1 GCA_020718965.1 Desulfomonile tiedjei | reverse complement strand
CTACTGCCAACTGGGAAAAACTTCGAACAAAACAGTTGAGAGAAGGGATTACATAGGGATAGAAAATGTACTCGTGGAGTTAGAGAAAAAACTAGAAACAAGCCCTGCCCCAGATTACATAAGTCTTGCCGGTTCCGGAGAACCGACACTAAATCTGGGTATTGGTCAAATGATACGCAGGATCAAGGAATTAACGGAAACCCCTGTGGCTGTTCTGACCAACGGTTCTCTGCTGTGGCTACCGGAAGTCAAAGAGGACCTGATGGACGCGGACCTCGTCCTTCCGTCGTTAGACGCGGGTGATGAGATTTCATTTCGTTATGTCAACCGTCCACACCGAAGTATTTCGTTTGAAAAGATGGTAATGGGAACTGCCGAGTTTACAAAAGAGTTCAATGGCGCTGTGTGGCTAGAAGTCTTGCTACTTGGTGGAGTTACCGGCGTCACTTCGGAAGTGAAGAAGATTGCGGCTTTGATAAACCAGATCAACCCGGATATGGTTCAATTGAGTACAGTTTCTCGACCACCAGCGGAAGATTTTGCGTTCACTGTAACCCCGGAAAAAATGAAGGAACTAAAAAAATTAATCCCTGGGAAAGTGGAGCTAATTGTCGAGAACAGTCATCCAGAACTGCCGACTTCCCATCGCTCGGAAACAGACAATCTAGACATCCTGGCGTTGCTGAGCCGGCGTCCCTGCACTGTTCAGGGCATTTCGACCGGACTGGGAATGAATGCCGGCGAAGTCACCAAACGACTTCAATGTCTCAATCAACAGGGAGAGATCAGAGTCGTCCGCAGCAACGACCAAGTATTCTATGAAAGAGTGGAACTCCGATCTTAAATAAGGCGATAATCATCTGATCTAAAGAAGTACCAAAGTTGCGCACCATTCAACCTAGCCTGATTGGCTTTGCTGGCCGGAACTTCCTTAAATTAAACTTCGACCTAATCCGAAAAAGGCTTCCCTGGCTCACATTTTTCAAGCATTCTATATAAATGTTTCCCTTTTCAAAAAATAGAGACTATAAAGCGTTAGGTAAATGTTGATTTTGCTTGAACTATATTAAACTTAATTATTAAGTTTAGATTATAACACCTTGAAACTAAAATTGGATATTGTTGTCTATACTTACAGGAATGACCTAATTAATACATCATATGGAGACTATAATGGAAACACCTTTCAAAGAATTTGCTCATGTCTATGAAGAATTCAAGGAAAAACTCCCTCAACACCCTATGATTGATGAAGTTCGCAGTAGGATTGTATGTGGAAAACTCCCATCAGATCAATGGCTTCGGAGCCAGACCCTGAAAATGAGAAATCTGATGGCCCCGTTCTGGCTCAAGAAGAAAGACTCCAATGATGGCGAAGCCGCCTAGATTCTTGTCTGGTAAAATGTCATCAAGTGATAAGAGTGAAGTTAGATTCTGATACTTTAGGGGTTCCAGCCTGCGAGGAATCCAAGAGAAGGCAGTGGATAGTTGGGCTGACTGTCGTTTTTGTTTTTTTTGTTTTCTTGGGCTATTATATTCTGGTTCATTGGAAAGAGTTTTCCTTTATTTGGAAATCTTCTCTCCGGTCTATAGTTATCGCTGGCATATTTTTATGGGTAGGATTTCTTTTGAATTCTTACCAGATAAATCTTTTCCTCAAAAAGTTTGATACACATCTGGGCTTGTTTGAACTGATATTCGTGACGCACGGCATGATGCTGGGGAATCTTGTAATTCCAATGCGCGGGGGGTCGGGCGCACTCGCATTCTACCTGAAGAACTCCAAGAAGTTAGACTATCACAAGTTTGTAGCAATCTATGGGGGCACAGCGATACTTGTGGCCATGGTGAGCGCAACAATGGGATTGATAGCTCTAGGTTATATAGCGTTTACTTTCCAGATTTACGAGGGAGCATTGTCGGTTGCGCTGGTTTTGATACTGATGGGTTCCGCCTATTTGGCTTTATTCCCGCCTGGTTTCAAAAAAAAATATCCGGGTAGGCTCATGGAACTTCTATATCGTTTAAACGAATCATGGATCGCCCTTTCCCAAGATTCCCTGCTCATTGCCAGAGTGACTGTGTCACTGATATTGATAAATCTGAGCCAGACTCTCTCTCTATATTTTATCTATGAATCTATCGGAAGGACTTTGAGCCTATCCTCGACTCTCGTGATCTCAAGTTTGGGGGCCGTAGCCAATCAAGTCCCCATTACCCCTGGATCAATAGGATTTTTTGACGCTGTAGTAATAGAGACACCGCGTCTTTTCGGATTGGATGCGGCGTCGTCAGTTATGGCTGTAGTACTGTTCAGGATACTATCATTTATTATTTGCCTGGCGTTTGGTGTCCCTGGATTTTATTATTTTCTAAGGAATCCGAGTCATTCAAACAATTAGCAAGGGTTTGGGAGGTTCTTTGGCGATCCTTTCCCCTAGCGACGCCCCGCAACGCACGCATAGATACTCATATTTGTCACCTTCTGGAAGCACTAGCAAAAGCCTTTCCCTTACCGGCATGGAAGTCTTGCAGTTCGGGCAGTACAATTCTGTAGCGTTAAGGCTATCAAATTGTTTCCTACTATTCGCTCCCGGGGTTTGGCGTTGGATCGGTGATCGTACGAACTTCTTCATATAGACTCCTTGATGGCTTTAACCTGACCAGTATCTCCAGGTTGTTTAAGCTACTTTTAAAATTAATACTGCACGTGAAGATATTCAAGTCAAAATCTAAAGATGGCTATTGACCGGGATATTGACTTGGATGGTTTTTTGGGTAATTTGAATAATATTCGATACGATGAAAAAGAAATATCAAATGGGTCAATTCAAATAAAACAAATTTTAGGAGTTAAAGAATGCGCAGGCCAGCGAAGAATGGCATCACTCGACACCTTATGTTTGGCGCCTTATCGTCATTAGTTATTTTATGCGCGGTTTTCGCTGACGAGGGATTTGCAGCGCTTTCAGATCAAATACTTTCAATTGGGATTTCTAGTCAATCTACAGGAAGTTTAGTAGCTGCGCCTCTTAATCAGGAAATCACCACTGGGCAAGTTGATAGAACAAGCCAGTTGTTCCCCGGAGCTATTTCCTTGAAACCTCTTCGTGAAGACAGGCTCCGAATCGCTTCTCTCAGTCGAAATTTACGGATGGTTGATTCATCTGATTTGATCGACGGTAAGGATTTACTGGATGAAGTAGGTAAGAGGGTAGGAGAACCAATAGGTTTGTATTCTCGTTTTGAAATAGAGGTTGAGCGGTCGAGTTTTAGCGTAAAACTTTTCGCGTACGGTGATGAAGGAAAGAAAGACGAGCTGTTCTCGTGCAAGGCTGGGCTAGGGTCATCTGAATTTCCCACTCCAAAAGGATCATTTTACATATTGCGTATTTTTGATGACCATCCGATTTGGATTCCCCCTCCGGACCGTGATTGGGCCTACGGGCAGTCCCCGAGCCGATCAGTTTACGGTGGACATATGATGCCATTTTTTTCAAAAGTTCAGGCTTCCAAGCCGCCAGTAAACGATGACATTGAGATTGAAACAGACGCAGTTGCGCCACCTATGAAAATGGTGGACCTGGGGGCGTACCGCATACATGGAACAGATTCCCCTTGGAGCGTAGGGTCAGCTCAGTCCCATGGATGCGTTAGATTAGTTAATTCATCCGTAGCCCAGTTATCGGATACGCTCAAGATGTATGTGGGCACCACCACAAGAGGAGAAGGCCCGAATGGAGTTTTTATCAATCTTGCCAAACCAGTAAAGCTGACCTTATATTGATGATTGTTGATAAACCAACTACTTACGTCCCATTCTACGCCGCAGTTCATCATAAGTAATTCTTACCAGAATCGGTCGACCATGAGGGCAGACCTCAGATGGTCCAACGGTTTTGTCGAGACTATTCAGAAGTTCTTTGATCTCCTCTTTCTCTAAAC
>DYRE01000237.1 GCA_020718965.1 Desulfomonile tiedjei | reverse complement strand
GAATCAAACGGATTCGAAACTTGTCCGCTCGCTGCAGCGGGTACAGCCTTGGGCTGTTGAACAGAAATGAATTTTCTGGAAATATAAGATTCAAGTTTGTCTATAGGATAGCTTATGACCTTACCTAGAATCCAGAACACGTAAAGCTGATCTCTGGGAGCAGGGTCAGCATATTGAGGGTCATAATTAATTCTTGAACCTACATTCTGCTCGGCTGCGATGGGTTCACTTCTTGGTGGTTTTACAGGTATCAGCTTTTCGCTTTTGTTTTCAGCCGATGAGTATCCAGCGACCCCAAAAACCAACGTTAGAACCAAACAAAGGTAAAAAGCCCTTTTCATAGGCGTCTCCCAGTCGAAGATTTACTTTCCTCTATCACATTTCTTCTTAAAATCCAGTATTTTTTGCGTCGTTCATTTAAGAATCAATTTTTCTTTTTCCCAGGTGTTTTTTGTTCAGATCAGTTCAAGTCCATTGCTTCTTTTTACCCTTAATCTCTCGTTCATGTGTAGGGCTATCTCTTTCATCAAGATCCTGCCGCTTGAATGGACCTCTCAAGACAGTGTCCATGGTAGAAATACCCAAAGATCCTGGAGGCACATTCGCTGAATATTGATAACCATCTCTAACAAATTTAATAAGAGCCTTTTTTCGTTCTTTTTTGGTTTTAGCTGTAGCGGCTATCAACCTGTCGGAATTCAAATCTGTGAGGCCATCATACTCAATAATTACATCCCCTTTGATAAATCCTGATTTCTTGGCGTCAGATTTAGGCGTAAAATCCATTATCAAAACACCAGGAGTCACAATTTCAGCCGAGGTCGTTTTCCTTGAGTTGTCAGTCCGCTCGTTTAGTTTGACAATCCGCTCTTTCTCCTTGGCGACGGCCTTTGCTACCTCCCTTTGATCCGGATTAGGAACCCATTCCTGAGTAAGAAAGTTTTCACTAAAATGGTAGGGTCGCTGAGTTGAGGAAGCATCTACCATGACTCTGAAACCACCGTTGTAAAGAGCGAGATCCGGGCGGGCCCATCCCCTGAACGCGCACCTCAGACCAACGGGGCCTGATGTCCAATCGCCGCCTTTCATAACCCTGTTTTCCCCCTGCCCTGGTCCTTCCGGGTCAATCTCGGGCGAAAACCTATAGTAATCCTCTACGTAATAATCTCTGACCCACTCAAGAACATTTCCGGCCATGTCATAAAGACCATAGCCGTTGGGTTCATAGCTTCCAACTGTAGCTACGAATTTGTGCCCATCATCAGAATCTCTGTCCCGCCATTCGAATTCCGTATTTTTGTCGGCGTAATTTGCTCTTTTTCCATCAACTAGCTGATCACCCCACGGGAATTGAGCCATCGGGATTCCTCCCCTAGCGGCGAACTCCCACTGGGCTTCCGTCGGTAACTTATAAGGCATGCGCTCTTTGACGGTAAGCCATTCGCAGAAGGCCACCGCATCATGGTATGTAATCATTGTTACTGGCTGGTTCGGTTCAGTCCGCCAACCAGGATTACGCCATGAGCTGCCTTCCTTCTTTACAAATCGGTTGTCCTTGACGTCGAAGACCTCGCCTCCCTTGTCGTCTTCCGCATCGGTGACATATCCCGTTTCGTCTACAAAAGCTTTAAACTGGGCTACTGTCACTGGTGTTTCTGAAATGAAGAAAGGCTTTGAGATCCTAACCTTATGGAATGGATACTCGTTTTCTAACGAAACTGGCTGACCAGCGGCAAGCACATTCATGGCCCAAGCGATATCAGCCTCGGAACTCCCCATTACGAATGAACCTTCCTGGATTCTTAACATCCTCATACCTAAGGAGTTGCTGAAAAATTCCGAGTTTCTATTCACACTTTGATCTAGAAAACTCGTCAGGACATTTTTCACAAAGCCTGTCGAATCTTGAACACAGCTTTTCTCAGGGGTCTGTTGATCCGCTATTCTGTCCACAAAATTTCTGGCATGAAGCCTCTTGCCCGACTCAACCATTTCTTTTACACGTGCAAATAGGGCTGAGACGTGTTCATCAGTAAGAGGAGCGACTGGGCTAACGTCGGTATTTGCGGCTTGCAGGTTATGATCCCCGGATTCACCGGTCCCAACCACTCGAAAACCGCATACGTCTACACACAATTTAGGATCTATACCAAAACGAAACGCGTTTCTGGCTTCGCACGCGTCAAAAGCCCAACTTCCCCCTCGAACCACCTTTGTTTTTCCAGTCCTTGGGCCTGTAGGATCAACTGTGTGACCTTTTCCTCGCTTCTTGTATTCTTTAGGGTCGTAATAATCTGAACACAACTGCCAAGTGTTGCCCCCCATATCATAGAGATTGAACCCGTTTGGATCATAGTTACCCACAGGCGCGGTAAAACCGTATAGGTCTACTACAGATCTATCCGCCCAAGGCAGATCCGAACTCCGATCAGCAAAATTCATTTTCTTTCCATCAGGGTAATCGTTTCCCCATGGATAAGTTAGACTATCCCTTCCGCCTCTTGCCGCATATTCCCACTGGGCCTCAGTTGGAAGTGAATACTTGTGTCCTTCCCTTTTACTCAACCAGTTACAGAAAGACTCAGCATCGACGTGGCACACCACTGTAACCGGATAGTCATCAAAGACCTTATAACCGGGGTTCATCCATGATAGGCCAGTTTTTTTGAGCCAGTGTTTTTTCGAACTGTCATACCCCCAGCCCCAGCCTTGGGCTTCAGCCACGGTCTTATAGCCGGTTTCTCTGACAAACTGTTTGAATTGGCCTACAGTTACACCATATTTTCCAATACTGAAAGGCGTCGCCAATTCCACCGTGTGGGAGGGAGTTTCAGAATCTACAAGATTTTCCGGGATGTTCCACGTGGCCCTCACTCTACGAACTTCCGAGGTAGAGCTTCCCATCACGAAAGTTCCCCCTCCGAGAAAAACCAATTTCATTCCAATAGAGTTAGTAATCTCAGATTTGCTTGTCTTGTCGACAGTTTCCCCTTGATCTAGCCCTCTTTTAATCTCCGTGAGTCTTTCTTTCAAAGACTGACTTTTGTCGTCAGCGCTCGAGGATGCGATCTTTAAAGCGCGATCCATAGAGGCTGAGGCCAGATCTAACTCTCCCCGTTGGACCCTACGCCTGGTTAGATTTAAGCCAACTTCCACCATGTCGAAGTTTTGTGGTTTCCCGATCACGATTCTTTGTGGGTCACGGTTTTGTTCGGAATGCTTATTGTCGATGCTCCCCATCCCTGATTTGGACCGATGAATTCCCTCAAAATATCCGGAAACAGCCTCATAGAGTTTCTCTGGGCTAAAGTGACGATTTGACGCCTGCTCTTTTCGAACGGGATCCTCACCCTCAGCCCTGCAATTCATGGAAATTCCGGGATACAGCACAAGGACAAACATCATAAATAAACCCAGCAACAAATTCAGTCCTGAGCCGCTCTTTAAAAAAGGCCCTCTCCCGAGACAAAACTTACTGCATTTATAAAATATTGACATAACCGCTACTGACATATTTTGAAGGCCACCATACAAATAAGAATTATGACATGCCCTGCGCCACGCGTGGTATACAGGCAAGCCCAAAAAGAACCAAGTTAATGACAATATCCTGTTGAAACGAGATGTGAGCATGTTCTCCAAAAGAAAGTAGCCTGACAGGATTCATGCTATTTTATCACTACCGGAACTTTGGCTTTGAGGTCATCCGTGATTTTCTTATGAAGTTCCGAGTTTCTTTCGTTTTCCAATCTACTCTTGATCATACTTCTAACCTGAACAAAGCTTGGTGGTTCAGGCTGTCGACGGTCATCCACTTTCAGTATGTGCCACCCAAACTGCGATTTTACGGGTCCCCCTGTTTGCCCTTTGGGAATCTTGAAAAGAACATGCTCGAAAGATTTTTCAAAAGACCCTCTTGGTAGCCAGTCTTTGCCATCCATCAGCTCCAGTTT
>DYRE01000236.1 GCA_020718965.1 Desulfomonile tiedjei | reverse complement strand
AGTCTCAATGACTAAAGCTCCTCTATCCGGCATAGCGTCTCTTGCGTTAAGCGCAAGGTTAATCAGAATTTGGTTTACCTGAGATGGATCCGCTTGTATGGGTTTAATGTTTCCAGCTAAATGTAAATCTATCTTAATAGTTTTTGGAATGGTTCTAGTCAGAAGGTCCTGGATCTCGATTACCTCACGGTTCAGATCGGTAGGACATAGCATTGGTTCAACTCGCCGGCTAAATGTCATTAAGCTCTTTACAAGTTCCGCTCCCCGCTTTCCCGCGTTGTATATCTTCTGAATGCGACCATAATCGGCGTCTCCTTCTTTCTTTTGTCTAAGCAGAACCTCTGAAAATCCCAACACTACCTGAAGAAGGTTGTTGAAATCGTGAGCAATTCCACCGGCCAGGTTTCCAACTGCTTCCATTTTCTGAGCCTGGAGGAGTTGCTCCCGAAGAACAGCTCTCTCTTGCTCCCCCTTTTTCAGATCGGACAGATCCAGGTCTACACAGTACATTTCCTTTTGGCCATCGGAAACATCTAGCATGACGTGGCTTGAATAAACAGGAACACTCGAGCCATCTTTACGAATGAGTTCCAATTCCCCGGCCGGTATCCTTTGTCCGTTCTTAATCCAGTTATCTACTGCAGCGATGACTCCGTCTCGCATGTGAGGAGGAATGATCAAGTCTTCCAGACGCTTGCCCAAAGCTTCCTCTCTGGAATATCCGTAAAGCCTCTCGCTTGCGGAATTCCAGAAGACTACCGTCCTGTCTTCGTCGTAGCCCTGAACAGAAACGCTGGACACATCCTCAAGGAGTAGTCTAAAGCGGCGTTCACCTTCCAGCGCCATTTCTTGACGCCTCTTGCTTTGAGTAATGTCCGTAATTAAAGCTATTGCAAGGTTGCCGGGAGCGGAAGGGTCAACAAGTTTTATCCTTATATGAGCGTCAAAGGAAGAGCCGTCTTTTCTAAGAAACTTTGTTTGAGCTTCGGCAATCCTTCCGGTCTCCATATCAGTGTAAATTTCTCTCCCAACTCGATCGTATTCCTCATCCGAAACATAAAGTATTCTTGTAAATTGACCTACGAATTCCTTCTCATTTTGATAACCAAACATATTCACACCGAATTCATTGATCCATATAAATCTCCGCTCCTGAATCAAAACAATGCACACGGGTGAAGTCGACAAAATTGTATTTAGTGTCTGTTCGGCCGCCTTTCTATCCGAGATGTCCGAGATGAAACACAGAGCCGCAGGTTTCCCTTCCCAGTTGATTAGTGACGAATTCATCCTTGCCCACTTTATGGTTCCGTCCCTGCAGACAATTCTAAAATCGTAGCGAAAGGGGGAATCGGCTCCTTGAAGTCGTCGTCCGTGATACTCATTAACCGTATCCTGATCATCCAAAAGAACAAAGGCTTCAATCGCATTGCTCCCCAAGCCCTCCTCTATTGAATATCCGGTAAGTTCGGAGCACGCACTGTTTGCAAACTTAATCCATCCATCTTGAACCACTAATACGGCTTCACTGACACCCTCAATCATCTCTAGATATTTTGATCCCAGCTCGTTCAACGCCATCAGGGCAGTCACACGAGAACGCGACTCCTCTAATTCTTCGATAAGCTGTTCCCTGGTCTTGTTTTTGTCTTGCACAAGATAACCCCCATTTGAAAAGAGAAAGGCTAGAAATATACGCCCTTTGTAATTATAACAGAAGCTGGCGAACAAGTGTTCAATAATTTGTGGTTTCAACATTTAGAGCCGGAGTATACTCACATCGATGCATTAGATGATTAGGGTGGAATTGTCGTTCCGGACATACGAATGGTCTATCAGAGCTTGTCCCGGTGGGTTAATTTTATAATGTTTTTTTGGAACAAGTCCTGTTTGTTGCTTCTTGGGAGTGGAATAATTATCTTTAAACAGGGCTGGTGGTATTGTGGTTTTCATGTTGTCACAGTATACCTTAGCAAAGGAAGAATAGATTGTTTTCCCAAGAAAAGAATTGCCATAAATTAACAAAACCTTATTGAGAGGAGTCAAATGAAAAAATTTGTTATGACTCGAAGAGGCTTTCTGGTTGGCGCGACAGCTAGTGGAGCCGCATTAATCGCTTCATCGTACATGAAACGTGATGGGTGGGCAGCTCAGGAGTCTGATGAAAAAACACCTGGGGTTCAGATTAAGGATTCCGAATCCGCTTCACACGGTGAGGATTCATCAAAGTTTAAAGTGATTGATACGTACACTTTTCCGGGCTTTAAAGTTGTTCAGATTTTACTGCCTGTTCTTTCCGTGTATACATACCTGTTGATCAGCGAGGGAGAAGCCTTGCTGATAGATCCAGTTCGTGACATATCATTCTATCTGGAGACCGCTAAAAAAGAAGGCGCTAAAATTGTTGGTGTCTATCTCTCGCATTCGCACGCTGATTTTGTAGCAGGGCACATGGAAGTTAAAAAAGCTCTTGGCGTACCGATTTATCAAAGCCATAAATCCGGAGCCAAGTATGCTTTCAAGGCAACGGACGAACAATCAACCTTAAAAATAGGCAAGGCCGTTCTCAAATTCCTGGACACACCGGGTCACACCCCGGACGGGCAGTGCTGCGCAGTGTATTCCGAAGATGATCTCAAAAATCCCAAGCTTCTGTTCACTGGAGATGTACTTTTTGTTGGTAGCGTTGGCAGGCCGGATCTTCTTGATGGAACCGTTCCCGCCGCATGGCTTGCGGGGGCATTCTATGACTCTTGGAACAATAAGCTCTCGAAACTTCCAGATAATGTAGTTATTTTTCCGGCGCATGGCGCTGGTTCACTTTGTGGCGCCAACCTTGGGACCGAACCAAAATCAACCATTGGCCAGGAAAAGGAATCCAATCCATACTTCAAGGCTAGAGGTAAGGGTGAATTTGTTGCCATGGTGCTGCAAGGATTACCTGAAGCCCCCCAGTATTTTAAGCACAATGCGAAAATGAATAGACAGGGACCGCCTCCGGTGGACTGGAAAGCTTCAGCGTCCCGCGAAATCAAACCAACTTCTGAACTCATGAAGCCTTCAAAGTATTACCTTGTAGACCTAAGAAACGCAGATGTCTACGCTAAGGGGCACATACCGAACTCAGTCAATATTGCTGCTAGGGGCAGGCTGGAAACCTGGGTAGGATCGATCGTGCCGTGGGGATCGAAGCTGGTGCTCATAGGTGACCCCGAGCTATTAAAAGAAGCAAAACACAGATTGCATCGAATTGGTTACAAGGGCGATTCGCTTACACTGGATTCATGGAAAAAGGCAAAACTTCCAGTCAAGTCGAATGAGCCTGTTTCACCCAACAAACTCTACGAGTTGATGCAAACAGGACAAGCGCCGCTAATAGTTGACGTACGTCTGCCCAAAGAGTGGATGGCAGCCCGTATAGGCAACGTGTTGAATCTTCCGCTTACTCATCTGGCCGAACTGTCATCGAAACTGGAGCCCGATCAACCGGTGGCGCTAGTGTGCAATTCGGCTTACAGATCCAGTATGGCCACAGGTATACTGGAGAGGAAGGGTTTCACAAAAGCCACCAGTCTTGAGGGAGGTAGCCAGGCATGGATGGATGCCGGCCTGCCGGTTTTTGAAGGGCAAAAAAGCGCTGAAGCAGGGCTGATTCCAAGCAAGGCTGAACCAAAAGGTCCCCAGTCTGAAAAACAGTAAGGTTGTTCATGATGACTTTTTCTTAAAATAGCCAAAAGAACAGTTCGAGGTATCGTTGACTTGGATGATCGTAAAATCAGGTGGTTAGAGAATCGTCTGTTGCGCCATGAAGAACGCTATGGCCTGCCGAATCTCGGCGACCCTGTAGATGATGTAATCCGGCTCGACCCCGTCTGCGGTCTGTCTCCCTTGATTGGACGCAAAGAACACTGTTCTTATGCCGACCTGCTTAGCCCCGTAGACGTCGCGATACATGTCGTT
>DYRE01000235.1 GCA_020718965.1 Desulfomonile tiedjei | reverse complement strand
GTCCTTCAGGCATCTCGTTGTCTAGTGTCGGCGAATTACGGGTCATTGTCCCTGTATGATAATGCGGAAAGAATCTTCCAGTGGTTAGAAGCAGAGGGAACTCTTCATCGGCAAGCTCCTCAGGGGGTCTGTATTCAAGAGCGTGAAACAATCCTCTACCTCTGGTAAATCTCTCTTTGTGCAGAACTGGCGTTCCCGGGTGATCTTTGGAAGGACATGGCCAAGGTATTCCCCCACTTTCCAGTCGCTCATAACTGAGGCCGGCGTAACTGGGCGTAACTTGAGTAATCTCCTCGAAAATCTCTGCTGGAGATTCATAACTCATAGGCAATCCAAAGCGGGTCGAAATATCACATATTATCTGCCAATCGGCTCTAGCTTCTCCTGGAGGTTCAATTGCTTTTCTAATTCGCAAAACATTGCGTTCTGTGTTTGAGAATGTTCCATCCTTTTCGGCGAAAGAGGCCGCAGGAAACACTACATCAGCAATCTTGGCGGTGTCGGTAAGAAATATATCTATGACAGCGAGGAATTCCGCTTGCTGAAGCGCATGCTTCACATGCCTGCTATCTGGGTCGCTTCCCAAGGGGTTTTCTCCAAGGATCATCATTCCTTTGACTGAGCCATCCTCCAAGGCATGCATCATGTCCATGATGGTCAAGCCAACCCTTGGAGATAGTTCTGCGTTCCAGACATCTTCAAATTTCTTGCGGTTATTCTCATCGATGACGGCCTGGTAAGCTGGATAAACATTTGGAAGACCACCCATGTCGCAAGCCCCTTGAACGTTGTTCTGCCCGCGCAAGGGGTTAACACCACAAGATTCCTTGCCGATTTTACCGGTCAACATCGAAAGGTTCGCCAAAGACTTGACGTTATCAACTCCATGTGAGTGCTGTGTGATACCCATAGCGTAAAGAATCGTCGATTTTTCCGATGTTGCGTAAGTGACGGCCATCTTTTCGATGTCTTCCACGGAAATACCAGTTATCTCCGACACTCTTTCCGGCGGATAGTTTTTCAAGGTTTCCTGAAGTTTGTCAAATCCTTCTGTCCGTTCGTCAATGAAGACCTTGTCATGAAGATTCTTTGAAATGATGACGTTCATCATGCCATTCAACAAGGCTACGTCTGAACCTAGCCTCTGCCGAACATGGATGTCAGCTATCATAGTAACCTGGATTTTTCTGGGATCAGCGACTATTATCTTGGCGCCCTTCGCCTTGGCCCTAAAGATGCGATAGGCTATGAGTGGATGGGCCACCGAGGTGTTCGAACCTATGATAAAGATGCAATCGGCATTTTCAATCTCGGGAATCGAATTCGTCATGGCTCCGCTTCCAAAAGCGGCGGCAAGACCTGCCACCGTGGAAGAGTGTCAAAGACGTGCGCAATGGTCTATGTTGTTTGTTCCGAACCCCACTCTGCAGAATTTCTGGAAAAGATAATTTTCCTCGTTGGTGCATTTGGCGGAAGTCAGGAAAGTCATGCTGTCCCCACCGTGTGTGGCTTTGATATCCTTCAACCTGGAAGCTGTGAAGTCAAGAGCCTCGTCCCAGGAAACCTCCTGAAGAACCCCGTCCTTCTTCAACAAGGGTTTCTTGAGTCTTTCAGGGCTCTGAACAAACTCGTGCACATTCCAGCCTTTTATGCAAAGTTTGCCCTGATTCATTGGGTTTGATTTCGAAGGTATTGTCGAAATAATCCTGCCGTCAAAGGTTTCCAACAGGAATTCACATCCACATCCGCAGTAGGGGCATGTTGTTCTTACATAATTCAGATCCATCACGCCATCTCCTCATTTGAGATCATGTTCTAAACTGAAGCCAAGATCGATGCAAAAGGCAGTGCCCGCCCGGAAGCTCAAGAACCGCCGTCATTACATTTTGCATTCCCACTTGTATGTCAATTTCAATTTAGCGCCAGACACCTATCTAGTCAAGAAACAATAAGCAATATGAAGTTTTGATCCGAGCGATATACAGACAAAAAAATAACCGAGCTATCAGTGGCTCGGTTTTTAGGAGGTAACGAAGCTTCGAGGTCGTTAATGTTAATGCTTCGCTTTAAATTATATCTTTAATATACTAATTTGTTGTTATTTTGTCAACTTGTTTTGTCCGGAAACGGCGGTCCGAATCTTTGAAGCCGATTTGGACCCAATGAGCCACCCAAGGACAACCACATTCATCACGAGACTTCCGATCTCGAGGAACTGAGTGAGTCCCGAGTCCAGGTAACCCTCATCAGCCATTCTTAGTACGTGAAATCCTAATATCGGAGTGTCTATTATTAGGTAAATGACGCCGATTATTGACGCATAAACTTTTTCATTCCAGAACGCTATTCCAAGAATAAACGCGGGCGCCATCGCAACGGCAAAATAAATTATTTCAAACTTGGCGACAGGGGAGTACGGGGTAGGGTCAAGCCCGAGCATATACAGATAACAGAAGTAGAGGAAACTCTTTAGATAAAACCATAGCCCAGCCATCCAGAAAACCATTGGGAAGTCGAGTTCAAATCGTCTCTCCGGAAAGAGATTAAATTTTGCCAATATCGAGGAGTTGCCCATTCTAAGCTCCGTCCCGATCATTTAGGTACAATGGAAAACTTTCGCACATTTCCCTAACGTTATTTCCAATTCTTGCTATTACCGATTCGTTCGAATTGTTGGCGAGCGCCTCGGATATCCAGGAAGCTATGAGGCGCATTTCTTCTGTCCCCATGTTCCTTGTTGTTATCGCTGGTGTCCCAATCCTGATTCCTGAGGCTTTTCCTGGAGGTAACGGATCAAATGGGATCGTGTTCTTGTTCACGGTGATCCCGGCAGATTCCAGAATCTCCTGAGCCTGGGCTCCGTTTACGCCTTTGTCTG
This sequence comes from Desulfomonile tiedjei, assembly GCA_020718965.1. Classification (GTDB taxonomy): domain Bacteria; phylum Desulfobacterota; class Desulfomonilia; order Desulfomonilales; family Desulfomonilaceae; genus CAJBEZ01. Next base: position 1,088 of record DYRE01000235.1, on the reverse strand, counting down.
TTAGATCAACAAGCACCAGATGATTGTCGGTGCCTCCAGAAACAATTCTGAAACCATGACTCATTAGTTCTTCCGCAAGGGTTCCAGCGTTTCTGACTACTCTTTTCTGGTAGTCCTTGAATTCAGGAGTCGAGGCTTCCTTCATGGCAACGGCTTTTGCCGCTATAACATGCATCAATGGGCCCCCCTGCATCCCCGGGAATATGCAGGAGTCGAGAACCGACGCCCACCTTTGTTTGCACATAACGATACCGCCTCTAGGACCACGCAAGGTTTTATGGGTTGTCGTGGTGATAAAATCCGCGCAAGGAGCCGGCGAGGGGTGCAGACCAGCAACGATCAGCCCCGCTATGTGAGCGATGTCCGCCATTAAAACGGCGTCTACTTCCTGGGCTATGGAAGCGAATATTGAATAGTCTATGATTCTGGGATATGCGCTAGCTCCGGCTATTATCATACCTGGCCGGTGTTTGATGGCAAGGTCTCGAACCATGTCGTAGTCAATGCGGTGATCTTCTTTCCTAACCGAGTAGGGGACCACCTTGTAGATCTTTCCCGAAAAATTCTTGGGATGCCCCATAGAAAGATGGCCGCCATGCGCTAGATCCATCCCCATGTAAGTTGCCCCGGGGGCTAATACTGAGAAGTAGACCGCCATATTCGCCTGCGTGCCCGAATGGGGTTGAACGTTGGCATGGTCTACTTTGAAAAGTTCTTTAGTTCGATTGCGAGCTAATTCTTCTATGACGTCTACATTTGCGCATCCGCCATAATATCTTCGTCCAGGGTAACCTTCAGCGTACTTGTTTGTGAGGATGCTTCCCTGAGCCTCCATAACGGCCGCTGATGCAAAATTTTCAGAAGCTATCAATTCCAGTCTATATTCCTGACGCGTCTTTTCGCGCCTAATTATCTCAAATACTTCGGCATCTGTTTCTAGAAGTGAACTCATGGTGATCCTTTGCAAAAGCCCTGAAATTCAATCAGACAGGACGTTCATGGAAAATATATATATTCAGGATTCCTTGACAGGAAAACAACTCAAAAAACGAGAAGAACAGTTTAAAAAACAAAAAAAGAGACTACTT
>DYRE01000234.1 GCA_020718965.1 Desulfomonile tiedjei | reverse complement strand
TCTCTACCCACATTGATGCTTGTCAATCTTCACAAATCTGAGGACATATTTTTTTTGAATAACTCATTGACTAACGAGAGGATATTTGCAAATTTAGTGCTTTTTATTATATAATACTAATATGTTATAATGTATTTTCAATTTCTGAAACAAGTTTTCAGCCTGGCGTCTGGATTTTTCCACATGATTGATTCCGGTAATTACAGCATTATTGTAGTGGCCGACGGAGCGACCCAGGGCCAATTGCTTTACCAAACGCTTACCGCCAAAGGATATCATGTTGAAATAGCGGAAACAGGAGCTGAAGCCCTCAATAAAACGCAACAGACAAAACCGTCTCTCTTTGTAATAGATATGTCAACACCGCTTCTGGACGGATATGAGCTTTGCCGAAAAATTAAAACAGCCTATCAACTCGACAATATACCTGTAATACTACTGATGGATCGTTGTGACGAATTGGACGCGACCAAAGGACTTGACGCCGGAGCTGACAGCTTCGCCAGCAAGCTTTGCCCTCCAGAGTCGCTTCTTCATAAAATAGAATCTCTGCTGTCGGACTTACCGGAATCGGGAGAGCAAGCTCAAACCGATCTTGTAGAATGTCATTATGATGGGCAATCGTATCTATTGACATTGCGCCCGAAGCAAACACTCAACTTACTTTTATCAGCTTCTGAGAATGGAGTTTATCAGCGCCTCGAACTTATTAACGCCCAAAAAAAGCTGACTGGAGTTAACGAAGAACTGCGACAACTGGTCGCAGCATTGAGAAAATCCGAACACAGATTTAATGTCCTGGTTCAGATGCTCCCGGATATTGTCTACAGGTTGGACACTGAAGGCCGATTCATTTTTGTAAATGAAGCTGTAAAGTTATTGGGCTATAAACCTGAGAACCTTATTGGAAAACACTTCCGAGAAATCATAGTTCCAGAGGATTTTCCGTCTGTAAGCCGTGATCATATCCTTCCAGAATACTATGGAAAGGTCACCGGTCCCCAAGCTGCGCCAAAGCTTTTTGACGAGAGGAGGACAGGTTCCAGGATGACGCGGAACCTGGAAGTTCGTCTTGAACCCTCAAGTTCAAAGGATGAGCTTGATGATTCTGAAGTTCAAGCCTCAGTTAATGTCATTTATGTAGAAGTTAACAGTTCGGGAATGTACGATATAGAATCAGAGAACCCTGATAAAAGGGATCCTGGCAATTATTTAGGAACTGTAGGGACAATCAGGGACATCACTGATCGTAAACAGGCCCAAGCTGCCCTGCTCCGAAGTGAGCAACAATTCAGAATGTTAGTGCAGACAGCCACTGCGGTTATCATTTTACTGTCCCCCAGCGGGGCCATCCTTGAATGGAATTCAGAGGCTGAAGCGGTATTTGGATATGAGAAAAACAACATCGTCGGAAAATCATTTCTTGATCTTTTTGAGGATGACCAAAAGGGTTTGTTAAGAGCCGCTGCTCAAGATGCCCTTGCTGGAAGACCAGTAAGAGGCATTGAAACATGGGTCTTGAATATTGAGGGAGAAACCCGGTCAGTACTTTGGAACATGAACTCGCTACTGGATCACAACTCCAAACCTACAGCTATTATCGCTGTAGGACAGGATGTTACTGGATGGAAACAGGCGGAGAAAGAAAAATCAAGGGCTTTAAGTGAAGCTGAAATATTGAGGGTCGTGGCTGAAACTGCCACGGAAACCATAGATGGAATGCAGGACTCCGTGCTCATAACCACTATTGAGGGAACAATTACACAGATAAACCAGGGTTTCCGGCAGACCTTAGGGTGGGGCGATGAGGCCATAGGCCAAAACATTGCCATTTACGTCACCGAAGGTCTAGATGATCTCCATAATGCCTTGAACTATCTGTCTCCCGCTAACCCGCATCGGGACAATGTTGGCTGTGCCGTAATAACCAAGGAAGGTAAATCCATACCTGTGCTTGTAAACTGCACATTTGTGGATGCTTCTGAGAAAAGACCCGCACGACTCATCCTTTCGTTAAGAGATATTTCCATACTCAAAGAGTTCGAGAAGGATCTTAAGGAAAAAAATGAAACGCTGGAACTCCTTTATGGCATATCTATGGCTATAGCAGGCTCCAGCACCCTGGAAGAATTATACAACAGGCTAGGAGAGGCTGTCCAAGGGCTTCCCATACTTAACGCATGCAAGGCCACAGCTCTTTTTACGGTTGACCAGAAAGTAATGCGACTCGTCCCTGGCTCCAACCATTCCCAGGAATTTAAAAGAGTTCATGAAAACATGACCGTCGGTAAATGTTTTTGTGGCAAAGTTGCGCTAACTGGAGAGATCATGATGGGCCGAATCAGCGGTCTTGGGCCATGTCTCAGCCAAAAATGCTGCCCTTCAGAATCTAAATCACCTTTAATCCTTGCGCTCAAAGTTAAAGATAAAATCAACGGGGTGCTCTGCCTGAGTTGTCCTTATGAATTTGAGATCAACTCCAGAATTGAAAAAACTCTTCATACAATAGCTCGCGAAATAGGTCTGGTAATGGAGAATGTCAGGCTGCAGGAAACTACCAGGTCTTTAACAATAACTGACCCCCTTACAGGTATAGCGAACAGACGCATGCTGGAGATGATGCTTGATCAGGCCCTGGCGAGGGCAGACAGGTTCGGGCAGGAAGTCTCCATAATAATGTCCGACATAGATCACTTCAAGCAATACAACGACACGTATGGCCATCTGGAAGGGGATAAAGCCCTCTGTGCTGTAGCCTCCATATTTTCCAAAGTGACTAGAAAGACTGATCTGGTAGCTCGATATGGTGGTGAGGAATTCGTGATTCTCGTGCCTGACGCTAATTTGCAGCAGGCCGCAAAAAAGGCTGAAGCCATAAGGCTTATGGTTCAGAAGAAAACTCCTGTAACAATAAGTTCAGGAGTCACATCTTACAGGCGGGACGGCGACACCAAGGAGAATCTGCTCTTGAGGGCTGACCAGGCCTTATACCAAGCAAAACACAGCGGTAGAAACAGAGTCTGCGTGAACGACGCGTCCGGTGATCTTTCCTGACTACAGGGAAAAGTCCTCTCCCCTACTTGAAAAGCCAGAACCTGTAGAATTCACACCGGCATATCAACCGGGACAAACCATCGACGAGTCGAGGGTACAGATGCAACATAGAAACTGTCCCTGATCAGTCTCGCTCAAGTTCCGCATTCCATGGGGCTCTTGACTTGGTATATAAACCATGTCTCCCGGGTTACAAATTCTTTTGTCAATCACGCTATCCGTGTCAGGATCAAAAGCCGAGCATTCAAAGTTTCCTGAAATGATATACATTGTCTGAATGTAGGCATGATTATGAATGGGAATCTCCCCCGACGGCCCTACCGTAAAAAGCCTTAAACCGTAGGCAGGGGAGCCTTCAGCGTCCTGACCAACTTTTGAAAGCCACTGAACTCCCACATGTTTGGCGTTGCTGGATTCGCCCTTGTATTGTACGGCTCCAACCTGCATAATTTCAACGTTGGCCGATTTCATTGCTATCATTGTAGTCTCCACAGAATTTCAGTTAATCACGATTAAGATTTCTTCAATGTCATGTCTGACAATGATCCCAGGCCTTGTTTCCATTGCCTAAGATACTCGAAAGCTTCTATTGCGGCTTCCTCCGCTGCATGCTCGTAAGTATACAGTTCCACTGTCACGAATCCACCAAACCCGCTATCCTGAATCGTATCCAACACCTTAGGCAACGCTATGGCGCCGTGTCCGAGCATAAGATGATGGTGCTCACGCAAAAGGGATATATCTTCAAGATGAAAATGATGCGCATAATCTTTCATAATTTCTACGAGTTCCGCAGGGTCCTCGTTAACACAAAAAAAGTGTCCTATGTCGAAGTTAAGGCCAAAAACCTCTGGATCGAGTCCTTCCAAAAAAGCCAGGAATTCGCCGCTGTTTTGAATAAGAAGACCCGGTTCAGGTTCTATGA
>DYRE01000233.1 GCA_020718965.1 Desulfomonile tiedjei | reverse complement strand
GTTTTCCGCCCAGTAAGGTCTTCGATTTTCCCCGCAGGTCAGGATGTCTGAATTTCGAGTTGGTCATCCTGCACGAAGGGAAGTTCCTGCGGGCGACTCAGGTTTCCTGCCAAATATTGACGGAAGACAGCACTGAGAACTGGTTCTAAATCAGTCGAGGCGATGGATTGAAAATTTTTGTTCATGGCAAGACTTTCTTTTCTAAAGATCGCAAAAGATCGGCCACACCTCCTTGGGAACAGGCGGCAATGACGCAATCAGCAGTGGCTTGAATCTCATCAGATCCGTTCGCCACGGCATAGCAGAATCCTGCCCTGCGGAACAGGGGCAGGTCGTTGGGCGCATCACCCACAGCAATAGTCAGCATTGAGGGAAACTCCTCCGAAGCGGTTACGGATTCCATCGCAGTTCCTTTCGATATTCCCTCGGGGATAATTTCGAAGAAGTGGTGCCCAGTCCGCACACTGTCGAACGAGTGGGTCGCAGCTAGTTCCCTAACGCAACTTTCTCGGGCCGCATCTACCTGGTCAACGAAAAAAAGGATTTTGATGTAAGTGGATTCCTTCCGCGCAGAAGTGGGTGTTGGCTCATGAATATCGGACAGAAGTTGCAGGTGGTCATGAGTCACTGACTCATTAAGAACTTCAACGCCATCTGCCGTATAACCAACGCACGGGACTTTCTTTTCAGCAAGATGAGTGATCAGTCGAGATGGGGATTCCAGTGACTTTAAAACGGAAACTTTACCACAATTCAGAACCGCCGCTCCGTTAAGAGCGATGTGAGTTCCCAATATTTTCACTTGATCGAGAACTGGCTTCAGGGCGAGAGGATGTTTGCCGGTGACCAACGAAATGCGCCCACCAATAGACTGGTAGGAAAGGATGGCTTGGTGGACGCTGTCCGGGAGTTTTTCTCCCGGCGTGACCAAAGTAGAATCCACATCAACAAATATCCAGGGTAAAGGGGCGTAGGGTTGTTCAACCAAGAATCTGAATGCATCTCGGTTGATTCCAAAGAGAGATTCTCGTTGACGGTTGATGTTCTCTGAAACTGGGTGGTCGGGGCCATATCGCTTTACAATTTCTTGAAGTCGCTCGGTAGGGGTGACCGGATTCCCGCATGGATCAGAATGCAGATCGCAATAGGTCAGGGCATCTGCCAAAGGGTTGCGGAATGTTGATGCATCATACTGGGAGTAAAATGGTGCCGCATCATGGTATGAAGGGGCTTCGCCAAAAGCCCCGGTGTGGGAGAAAACAGCCCCGATCAATTCTTCAGGTGCTTCAGAGGCAGCAAGGTATGCGGCTCCATCAAGGGGATGAAATCCCGTGGTGCGTATGGACGGAGCATAACCGACATCGTGAAACCAAGCAGCAAGTGGCAGGTTGCCAAGTTGAGGGATATTTGAGGAAGCCTGAAACCGTTTGGCTCGGCTCACTACTTCCTGAATGTGGTTTTGCCGATCGATGGGTAATTCTTTGACCAATCGCACGGCATGATCCTCGCGCCAACCTGCGGTTGGAACCGAGTGGCGAGATCGGTAAAGATCAGCCAGAGGAGTATAGTCATGTCGCATGTTCATGGAAACAGAAGGTGATGAATTCGGGTCTCCTGAGATTGGCCTGCGGCTAATAGATCGATGAATTCCAAATCCGCTTGATATTCGTGGGATTTGGCTTTGCTTCTTGCATCCGCAAGGGCTGCTCCATAGGGATCGAGTTTCGCCAAATGCTTGGCAATGGCGACATGAATCAATCCCCACACCTGATCATCCGCTTCACGATAAGCTTTTTCAGTCGATTCCAGATATTTGGAAATTTCCTCAATAGTAGCTTGTTTGTGTCTAAGAGATTCAGCAATACCCAGTCTAGCGTGACCGACCCACCCAGGGAACCCTCTTTTTCTCGCGTCTTCCTCGCAGTAAGAAAAGTGTTTCAGTGCTTTGTCGGATTCTCCACTGCGCAGATGATAGACGCCGCGTGTGGCCAAGAGATATGTGCTTTGGCGGGATTTGGCGCAGTGTCGCTCGGCTTCTTCCAATGCCTCTAGAGCCAAGTCGAAGCTCCCGAAATAAATGTGCAGTTCGGAAACGCGGCGCAATGCTCGAACGAAAGTGTTGCCGCCACTCTTGCGACTAGCATCCACAATCTTGATTAGTTCGGTCAAATTCCCCTCGGTGGGGGTTCCAAGGCAGGACAGACTTCCATGCAGCATGAACAGCCTCTCCAGTTCCAGATCGGCGTCGAGTTTTGTAGGATCAAGCCGATTCAAGGTTTCATGGGCAATGCAGAGAGGTTCGATAAACTTCTGGTGGTGAGCGATGCGCAAAATCATCTTCGACCAAAAAATCGAATGCGGTTTCAAGCCATTCAGAATCTCCTCCCGCATCTGAATGGACTTGCTGTAACCGCCGCCCAGATGAACGAGATCACAGGTTCCTTCCACTATGGGGAGGCGCAACTCCTCCCGCTCAAGGAGTATGACAGAAAGTTTGTTTCCCAGTTCAATTCCCTCGGTAGAGAAACCTGCGGACACGAGTTTCGCATGGAGATTTCCCAGCCACTCCAACGGCAAATGCTCGGTGTTTTGTGTTGCGCCCAGAATTCTCAAAGCCAAAATAGAACATTCTTTTGGGAAAATGGCTGGCAACTGTTTCAGAGTATCAGATTTCGAAAACCAAAGCATGCACTCATCAGACGGAATCCAGTTATGTTCAAAACCTCTCGCGACCAAGATTGCTAAGCCTTGGAGATGGCGTTTTTTATCTGCCTCAGGTGTAGCATTTGCGAGATGTGTGGCAAAATAGTATTCCAAAAGATTATTAATTGATGACAGGCGACTTTCAGATTCATCGGCAGACTCCCAAAGATTGAGAAGCGCCATTCCAAAGATATTGTGGAAGCGCCAAGAGTTGGATTCCACAGCAACAAAGTAAGAGTGCTCTTGGACGATATTCGATCGGAGCGTATTTTTTTCAAATTGGATGAGCCGTTTCTCTGACATGTAATTAAAAATGTCAGCATCAAAAATTTCGCATAATGCAAAAAGCATTAGACAGCGACGCTCAGGCTTTTCCAAAGTTCGGAAGAAACGATCCTGAAGCTCTGGAGGTGTAGAGCCCAGTTTATCGGCTGAGTTTGTGCGAGCAAGGATTTCCAATACCAAGTCCAGGTGGAAAGGAAGATGCCCTTCCGCGTTGCGAGTTGCGTCAAGGAGTGATGGTATATTGGACTCGATCAACATCGCGTGATTGGGCTTGTTATTTGCTTTATACCACTCAGCCACTTTGCTGTGGAACTTTTCTGCATCTTCATTGCTAAGCCCAGAAAGCAAATGTTGGTTCCAACAGTTGTTCCAATCGGCATCATTATAAATAACGTCCCACCGGAGTTTGTCTCGCCCGAAGATCACAAATCGGAGTCGGTCATGATGTCCGGAAAGAAATCCCACAGTATCATGCAAGAATCTCTGGACATCATCTCGTCTGGTTTCACTTTGAAGTCTTTCAAAACCATCGAAGATTATAATAAGTTTTTTTGAAGGATGCTCATCGATCCATCTCTTGCAATCGAAGCAAAATGCTCGTGAGAGCTTTTCAATGATATCAATCTGTCGGCATTTGATGTTTGCATCATCAGGCCACAATTTATTGCCAATCAAAGCATTTTTGAGATCATGATTTTTCCAGACACAATGCAGTTTTTTTCCGACTTTTAGAAGTGGTCCAACACCTGGAATGTCAGATATAAGCTGTGCGCTTACATCAGCTGCATCGGTGAGATGCTCCAGCAAGGAATCCCTGAAATGAGAATCCTGAGCTTTCTCCGTAGAAACAGAACAAAGCCCAAGCAGAGCTGTCGTGAAGGGCATCGGAACGCCAATTTCCAGTAGTGATTTCGTGCATTCAGACAAGGCCTTTGGGAATGGTGTTTCTTTTAACCTTTCGATGCCGCCATCGCGGTAGTCTTTCAAATGTTTCGCAAG
>DYRE01000232.1 GCA_020718965.1 Desulfomonile tiedjei | reverse complement strand
TATTCAGGATCTTTTTCTTACGCCTATTACGGCTCGGAGAGCAATCGGCCTTTCAAAGCCTTTTAATGTCGCTTCCCTTACCGCTCCAAGTTCGATCTGTTCCAGGCGTTGACCGTATACAGAGGGTGTAACCAGAATTTCATCTTTACCGGTAAGGCTTTCAACGCGAAAAGCAATATTGATCGGACTTCCTACTGCCCCGTATTTTTTCCGTTTTTCAGAACCCAGGTTCCCTACTATAACTTGTCCGGTATTTATGCCAATTCCCATTCGGAGTTCCGGCAGGTTCAGAAGGTTATTCTCCCTGTTCATTTCCTTGAGAGCTTTCTGCATTTCCAGAGCGCATCTAACTGACACTATTTCATGATCATTCATGGGCTTTGGAGCCCCAAAGAATACGAGTATCCCGTCTCCTGTAAATTCGTCTATAGTTCCCTTGTGGCGTAGAATGACGTCAGTCATTTTTTCAAAGTATCTGTTCAGTATTTCAATGACCTTGCGCGGCTCCAGGGATTCGGCCAAAGGTGTAAATCCCCGAAGGTCCGAAACCAGAATGGATATGTTTCTTAACTCCCCACCGAGCTTGACGCCATCAGGAGACTCCAGTATCTCCGTGACAACGTCATCGCTCAAGTAACTGCCGAAGGTTTCTCTAATATAATCCCGCTCTTTGAGCCCTTCCGCCATGAGATTAAAGCCTTCTCCCATCGCGCCGATCTCGTCAAAGGAAACCACCTTTACGCGAGCATCCAGATCACCTCGCCCTATTCTTCTCATCCCCAACGTTGTTTTTGCCAACGGATTCGAAACACTACGCGCCAGAAATAACGATAGAATAATTGCTAAAACCACTGACATTCCAAGCAGGAAAATTATTGCCAGCGGCATCTGAGCTAAAAAGCTGTCGATTGATTGATGGCCGTTCTTGATCTCTGTGATCTGGTGCAGAGTGACGTGGCTTATGACTACAGGGGGTAAGACGCCAATCATTAGAGATACCACCAGCAGACGTGGCAGCACATTTATGGGAGTAGAGCGCGGCCGGTGGAGCAATGATTCATAGGGGAAAATGTCTTCAACCGTGCTTCGGATCCATGATTCGGAAACGAAATAGGATAGCGTCACCACTAAGGGAGCGCCCAGGAAAACGGTCCATACCGCAATTTTTATCGCTGACGTTTCGTCCCAGGGACAGTATTTCGGAAAAACCTGGGGCGCAATGACGATGATCAGGCCGGACATAAGCCATACGGATATGTTGACTACAGATAATTTAATTGGGGTGTTCAAAAGTTTTTCAGCCAGATTTGAAAGCTTATCGGATCTAGCTGATTCGACATTTTTATTATCTAAACCGACGCCCAACTTTCTGAATTCCCTGATCACAGACCAAACCCAATTTAACTCGATTGGCAAACGTATTACCGAAACCACAACAATCAAACCGACCACAAAGATCGCCCGATCCCGCAAAATTACAAGATCTCCGACGCCGGTAAGTCCCGGCTGCAACTGTGAAAACCAGACAAACGTTATGCCTGCGCCCAGAAGGTTGATACTGATGTCGATTGGATGGATTGCAAGTAATCGGAGGGTTCCGTATGATATTTTGTCTCTACGCATAGGATTTGGTTTCCTTGGGCTCAGGAATTACTGTAGCAGATAAACTGTAGAAAAAAATTTTTTATCATTATTACAATTAGCGCTACCTCATCAATTATTATTCATGATCCTACGTGCCCGATTTCTCGGGTTTAACATTTATACCAAATCTGAAAACAACAGCGGCTATTACCATTAAAGCGGCCACAACCGCGAAAGACAACCGGTAATCTGAGCCCGAACCAGTTAGGCCTATGAGAGCTCCAGCCAGCAACGGGCCTGATGCGTGGCCAACGTCGAATATTGTGCCAAAAGTCCCCATTGCAGAACCGAGGTTGTCGTCTTTGCAGAAGTCCGCAACCATAGCGGCTGCTGAGGAAGTGACAATCGCCTCTCCCAGGCCAAAGATTGCGGAGAGCAAAAGGATGACCGTGTAATCTTTGAACCACGGGATTAGAACGAAAGGAATTGCGCAGACGAACATTCCCCAAAAAAGAAAAGTCTTGCGACCATGCCGATCTGAAAACCTCCCCATTAATGGTTTGGTCAAAATAGTAACAGCAACCTGCACTCCCCACAAAAGCCCTGCCTCGAAGGCCGAAAATCCGCATATCACAACCGCATAGATTGGAAGAAACGCCTCCAGGGCTCCGACTGAGAGGTTTTGGACGCCTTCCATGTTGCTGGTCAGCAACACCCTTCGATCCATCAAGATCTCTCTGATTCCCGTCCGAAATTTTATCCATACCGCGGAGAGGGTTTTGCCGTTCCTATGATTAGGCTGGTCCCATTTGCCCTTCATGACCCAAAGAGCCATAAACAAGGATGACATGCCGAGGGCAGCCACAACTCCATAGACTATGTGGAAGTGTGTCAGATTCGGTTCCTGACCATGAGCTAGCCATGTTAGCAAAAACCCGCCTAGAGGGGCTCCTATAAGGTTTCCAATGATAGTGACCGAAGAAAACCAGGATAGCGTTTCAGCCCTTTTTGATCCAGCGACGCCAAGCACCACGGCCATGATTACGGGCCCGTAAATCGCCGTTGCGAAACCATGAAAGAAACGAACCACTACGAGCGCCTCGTAAGACGAAACAAAAAGGTAAGCGAATGGGACACACGCAAATACGGCCAAACCCATGAATAGGGTTCTGGTCCTGCCTATGACGTCTGAAAGCACACCGGCAGGCATTTTGAAAAATATCCCTGTTACTGTGGAGATTGCGACAGCAAAACCTATGGCCTCTGGTCCGACCCCTAGAGAGGCCGCAAACAAAGCGAGGACAGGTGTCCTGGCAAGCGCATAAGAAGCTCTCGCCAGAAACCCGACTGCGCATAGGCCGCTAAACGTGCTCACAATATGTTTACTTGAATCATCAGTGGCGTTCATCGCAAGCCTCCGCTATCCAATTAGATAGAGTTGATCATGAACTGTATTTCCAAATGGTTCCTGATCTGTCTCTGAGCTGCTTCCTTACTCTTGGCCAGATTTGGATGCGCTGTCAGTATCTCGGTAAAACGCGTTTCAGCTTCCGTTTCTGACGAAACTACCTGATCTGGGGAGTAGATTATGTCCACCAGTTTGTCCGCATAGACTACTATCTTTTCTTCCAATGTTTCAGGGGTATAGTCTTTCTCCGGTATACCAGCCTCGCTGGCTTCTTTCGGTGTCAGCCCGGCTTTAACGTGGGTTTCCATTATTCTTAGAATTTCCGAGGGAATTCCCATTGATCTGCCAATCTCTGCTCCAACATACCCATGATCATCAGCTCTGCCTTTCGCTTTGCCAAGGTCATGTAACAGTCCGCCCCTGGCGATCAGGTCATAATTTACCGGTTTGTTAATTTTTGAAGCTATCTCAAGAGCTTTACGACAGACTCTTTGGCAATGAATCACGTCGTCTGGCCCAACACCGGCTTGTCTAAGTAGTTCCAGGTCTGCCAGAAGTGTTTCATATTCAGATGGCAACGCCTTGCTGGGCCTAGCTGTGACTCCAAAATAAGCGAGGGTATCCTGAACTGATTTCTCCAGATCTTCCTTCACATGGCCGAATCGAGCCAGGAGATCGTCATGGATGTGCTGGAGATATTCCTGCAGACCCTCGCTGCCGTACCTATTCAGCATCATCTGGCCGTATTCATGAATTTTGGTTATGTCATGACGTTCCACTTTGGTTAAGGGATCCTTGTCAATCCATTCATGAATCTCAGCATAATCTTTGCCGGTTCTTGCCAAACTTATTCTTGAATGCTCTTCAATGTTAGGCATTGTTTTCCTCCTGTTTAGGACATTTTTTTACGGCCCCGAATCAAGAACGATTTTCTAAGTGAGGCCCTTGCCGTAGCATGACCAGACATAGGTTGTTGAACCCGATGGTTCATTTTTTGCTTT
>DYRE01000231.1 GCA_020718965.1 Desulfomonile tiedjei | reverse complement strand
CTCACCCTGAATCGGCTCGATCATTATAGCCGCTGTTTCCGAACTGATTGACCGCTCCAATGACTCGAAATCCCCGAAGGCCACGTGAGAAAAACCCTGTGTGTGGGGTTCGAACCCATCCCGGTATTTCGTCTGGCCTGTTGCGGCAAGAGTCGCGAGGGTCCTGCCGTGAAACGAATTTTGCATAGTAATTATGTGATAACGGTCGTGTTCTCCCCTGTCGTGAAAGAACTTCCGGGAGAGTTTTATAGCCCCCTCGTTAGCCTCAGCCCCGGAATTGCAGAAAAAAGCCTTATCGGCAAAAGAATTCTCAGTCAGGAGCTTGGCCAGTTCTATTTGAGGCTGAATATGGAAAAGGTTAGAAACATGTATGAGCTTTCCCGCCTGCTCGCAAACGGCTTTCACAAGAACCGGGTGCGCATGTCCCAGGGGGCACGCGGCCAATCCCCCGACAAAATCCAGGTATTCCTTGCCGGCGCTGTCAGTGACATGGGCCCCTTTGCCTTCAACAAGCATAATTGGAGACCGACCGTAGGTGTTGAAAACATATTCCTTGTTGGAAGAAATAAAATCCTTTGTTTCCGTTGTCATTTTCATCTCTCAGTTTGATTGAAATACAGATCGTCCTAACTGAGAAGTTAGGGTTGGATCACAGTCCGGATAAATTGAGCCGGCCACGGGAAATAACCGGCCGCGCATCAAAGGTTTTCAGAGCCCGGGAGCTTTTTCCCGAACTATTTCAGTGCCTATACCCTCATGGGTGAGAATTTCGAGCAAAAGCGCATGTGGGACCCTACCGTCAATTATATGGGCTTTTGGCACGCCACCTCTGATCGCGTTCAGGCAACACCTGACCTTGGGAATCATGCCTCCTGAAATTGATTCGCCTTCGATTAGGGTTTCGGCGCCTTCTTCTGACAAGCTCGAAATCAGCCTGCCGTCGGAATCAAGAACCCCGGGAACGTCCGTCAGCAATATGAATTTCTCCGCCTTCAGAGCCGCAGCCATGGCTCCGGCCGCTGTGTCAGCGTTGATGTTATACGGTTTTTCCTGAGGTCCTGCGCCCACCGGGGCGACAACAGGAATAAATCCTCTGTCTTCCAGGGAAGAAATGAGTTCGGGGTTGATTCGCTCAACATCGCCTACCAGTCCAAGATCTTCATCCGTGTCGGCAAGCCTGGCGGGTCTTGCTTTTTTCGCCTTGATGAGTCCTCCATCCCGACCGGAAACGCCAACCGCCTTTCCACCATAAGAATTTATCAGAGAAACTACATCTTTGTTAACTTTGGCGACGAGAACCATCTCAACCACGTCCATGGTCTCTTCGTCGGTGACCCGGAGCCCTTTTACAAAACGGCTTTCCTTGCCCAACTTTTTCAGAAGAGCCCCGATCTGTGGACCTCCCCCATGGACTATGGTCGGTTTAACCCCGATAAAACTCAAGAGAGCGACATCTTCAGCGAAATCTCTCTTGAGCGATTCGTTCGTCATTGCGCTTCCGCCGTACTTGATAAGTATGCGCTTCCCCCGAAAGTTTCTGATGTATGGTAGAGCTTCCGCAAGTATGCCTGCTCTGGTAGATGGAGAGATGGGATCTGTCTGATTATGGTTTATCATTGTCATGGCCTGCGCTTAGTAACGAATCCTTAGCCTGGTTTTATTCCGGATAGTATTTTTTCGCGTTACTTTTAGCCAGTCAAACATGTACCAAAATTTTCATTTTATCATGAATCTTCTCATTTTGATAACTAAAATTATTAGAATCACACGTCCTTGACCGCTTCAACTATCATTTGATGCCCCAGCTTTGAGAATCTTGCTGTTTCATCGATCAATTTCCGGAATAGCGCTAGAGGATGGAATCGATCCCTGATTTCTCTTTCGGGGTGATAAAGCTTCTTGCGCAGATTGAAGGATCTTGTCCGGACAGAGATTCTTAGGAAACCAACTGATTTCAACAACTTTGTGATCGTTGCCGGGTCGAAGAGAACTATGTGATCTGAACCGTTGATATAGACCCATTCGGAACCATTAACAATTCGGGAAAGGGAGTTGAAATTAGTGGTCGACAAGCGCAGGAATCCTCCCGGTCGCAAACTGTCGTAAACTCTCTTCAGGCATTGGACAGGGGATTCGAGGTGTTCTATGACATCCCAGATTCTCACGGCGTCAAAGGTTTCCCTTCCAGCGTCAAAATCTTCCGCGGATGAAACGATGATGTTTTTAATCCCTTTGTGAGCAAGATTGGAAATCGCGTCCTGGTTTATTTCTACCGCCCATGTCTTCCATCCGAGATCCCTGGCCACGCTGAGGAACCAGCCTCTGCCTGCGCCAATTTCCAGGATTCTGTTCATCCTTCTGTAAACGCCGAATATTGCCAGTTCTCGGCAAATCCGGTTTATCTGGGCAGGAGAAATTTGATCTTCGCCCATTGAACCGGTTCCTGAAATTCTCTGTAAATCCCTGTGCGCCTTCAACCTCGGGTTCACATAAACGAGTCCGCACTTTTTGCAACGAACGTGACGGAAGCCCTCCTTTTCAAAGAGAAGCCTGGTTTCTGTAGAACTGCAAAGGTCGCAGGCGACTTCTATCATCTGAGAATTGGAACATCTTGATTCTGACGACACTCGGAACTCCAGGGATGTTTTGAAATGACCTTCCTAAAATATTTGAGTTATCGCTGTTTATCAACAGATTATAACCTCATTTGGTCCGTATCGCCTTGATTACTTGGATGAACCGTGATAATGAAATCGCAACAATATATTGGTATTTTCCAGGAGCTTAGATTTGGAGCTTAAAGCAATTGCTGATTTCCTTTTTGAAGTTGGGATGCTCAAACGCACCCCACGTTCCGGATTTCAATTCCTTGGAACAGGGAAAGAAACTGTCGCTGAACACAGCCTGCGTTGCGCGGTTATCGGTTATACTCTTTCCAGGATGTCCGGAGCCGGTGATACCTCAAAGGTTGTTCTGATGTGCCTTTTTCATGATCTGGTTGAGGCAAGGACTGGGGATCTCAATTATGTGAACAAGAGGTACGTGACAGCGGATGAGGACGCCGCTGTCAGGGATATGACCGCCAACCTCCCCTTCGGTGAAGAAATAAGAACCCTAACCCACGAATTCAATTCAAAGACAACCCTGGAATCTAAACTGGCAAATGACGCCGACCAGATTGAGATGATACTCCAGCTCAAGGAACTTGGGGATCTTGGAAATCCGTATTCGAGAGAATGGATATCTACCGCCACCAAGAGACTGCTCACAGATGATGGCGCACGCCTCGCCCGAAGCGTGATGAACACGGACTTTTCCGCATGGTGGTTCAAGGAGAAAGATGACGATTGGTGGATACATGCTGTCAAGAAGGAATTGAGTGAAAAATAGCCGGCTGTTTTGGTCTTCTGTTTAATTGATGGTTTTTCGACCTATGTCTATACCAGAAAGAAATCCTAAAGGCGGTGGAGATGTGACACGCCGAACAAAAACAATTTTGGCTCTGGCGTCAGTATTCGGGATTATTTGCTTGAGTTTGGCCTTATTTCTGATAGGCCTACCTGGATCCGATCCAACTCGGGGCCTGATTATAAACGCTGATGAATGGCCACCTAACACGGCTACCGCATCAGGGGCCAGTGACGCAGCCAAGCAGTTTTCCAACTCTTCAGGAAACCTGCTTCGTTCATCGGAAGAATCCAGGCGCAAATATCAATGGCTTTTCAAACCACCCCAGCAACAGGAGGCAGACGCCGAGGTTAACCGAGCAAAGCTTCTGGAAAAGTTTGACAAAGAGGTCAGAGAAGCCAGAAGGCTGTATCTGGCTGGGGAAACCGAGAATGCGATACTCAAGTATAGAAACTCCATTGATCAGTTCGAGTACATTCTGGAAGATACCCCTCCGTCCCATCCACTTTTGAAAGATCTTGAAGAAAGATCCTCAATATTTGAAGAAATAGCTACAAAAATCCTTGGCCCGGTAGCTTCCGATATCAAGGAAGAAGACTC
>DYRE01000230.1 GCA_020718965.1 Desulfomonile tiedjei | reverse complement strand
AGCGACCGGCACCTGTTCAACGACATCTACGAAAAGGTCCTGGCCGACCTGCAATCGGCCGGCAACGCCGGCGAGTACTACACGCCCCGCGCCGTAACCCAGTTCATGGTAGACGTGCTCGATCCTCAATTGGGCGAGAGGGTGCTTGACCCCGCCTGCGGCACCGGCGGATTTCTGACCTGCACCATAGAGCACCTCAGAAAACAGGAAAAGAACGCAGCCGACCGACAGCGCCTGCAGGAGTGCATACACGGGGTAGAGAAAAAGCCCCTGCCCCACATGCTGGCGATGACCAACCTGATGCTCCACGGCATAGACGTGCCCACCAACATCCGGCACGACAACACCCTGAGCCGCCCGCTCAAGGATTACGGCCCGCGCGACCGGGTGGACATCGTCGTTACCAATCCGCCCTTCGGCGGCATGGAAGAAGACGGCATTGAAAACAACTTTCCGCGCAAGTACCAGACCCGGGAGACCGCCGACCTCTTCATGGCCCTGATAATGCACCTATTGAAACCCGACACGGGACGGGCAGCCGTGGTCCTGCCCGACGGATTCCTGTTCGGAGAAGGCACCAAGACAAACCTGAAAAAGGAACTGCTTGAAGAGTTCAACCTGCACACCATCGTGCGCCTGCCCAAGGGCGTGTTCAGCCCCTACACCGGCATCAACACCAACATACTGTTCTTTGCCAAGGGCGGCCCCACCAAAGATGTCTGGTTCTTCGAGCATCCCTACCCTGAAGGCTACAAGTCGTACTCCCGGCGCAATCCCCTGACCATAGCCGAGTTTGACCGCGAGAAGGCCTGGTGGGGTAAGCGCAAGACAAACCAGCACGCCTGGAAGGTAAGCGCCGACGAGCTGGCCAGGCGCAACTACAACCTGGACTGCAAGAACCCCCATCAGGTAGCCGTCAACCATGGCGACCCCGAAGCGCTCTGGCAGGAGTACGAAGAAATCAGCCGCCAGCTTGCTGAAACCC
Source organism: Desulfomonile tiedjei (assembly GCA_020718965.1). GTDB lineage: Bacteria > Desulfobacterota > Desulfomonilia > Desulfomonilales > Desulfomonilaceae > CAJBEZ01. The sequence goes on along the minus strand of DYRE01000230.1, from coordinate 3,045 downwards.
GTGACCGGCTCAAACATGAGTTGATGCAGGCGCTTGGGGGGAAGGAATGAAGCTATTTTTTTTCATATTTTTCTAGTATTACTTAGTACCTGATACCAACAAGGAGGCTATGTCATGAGCCGAATTCGCATTAAAAACTTTGGCCCGATCAAAGATGGGCTTGTGAATGCCGATGGTTGGATTGATTTCAGGAAAGTCACTGTGTTCATCGGCAACCAAGGTTCAGGCAAGAGTACTCTTGCCAAGATTTTTTCTACCTTCTCCTGGATGGAAAAAGCTTTGGTTCGTGGTGATTATGACAAGAAGTGGTTTGAGAGAAAAGGCAGATTGCGCAACCCCTTGTTGAGTTATCATCGACTGGAGCATTATCTCGATGCTCAAGAATCTAAAAGCACCGTGATTGAGTATGAGGGAGAAGCGTACCGTTTTGTGTACGAACATGGACAACTACAATGTACCGCTATCTCAGAGTCTCGGTATTTTGTACCTCAGATCATGTATGTTCCCGCTGAACGGAACTTCATATCGTATGTAAAAAAGCCATCTGAATTGAAATTATCCTCCGATTCACTCAAGGAATTTCTTACCGAATTTGAAAATGCCAAAGACTGGATCAAGGGACCGGTATCTTTGCCAATAAACAATACAGAACTGGAATACGACAAGCTCAATGATACATTGAACCTTCGAGGATCCACTTACAAACTACGGCTGACTGATGCCTCAAGCGGGTTCCAGTCTCTGGTTCCGTTATACTTGGTGTCTGATTACCTGTCTGCTTCGATCAAAGAGATTTCTGAAACGAACCGGGACTCCATGAGTGCAGAAGAAATCCAGCGCTTCAAGAAGGGGGTTGAGAATATTTTCAATAACGCCACCTTGACCGAAGAACAAAAGCGCGTAGCGTTGTCTGTGCTTTCATCCAAATTCAACAAGACCTCTTTTTTGAATATTGTCGAGGAGCCTGAACAGAATCTTTTTCCCTCGTCCCAGTGGCAAATCCTGAAGAGTCTATTGAAATTCAACAATCGCACCAAGCCGAATGCCTTGGTGATCACAACGCATAGTCCATATCTGGTAAGCTTTTTAAGTATTGCGGTTCAAGCGTTCGAATTGAGCCAAAAACTTTCGAATATGCCTGGGCATACAGACAAACTTGAAAAGCTCAAGAAAATTATCAATCCTGAATCCATGCTTGCCGGCCAGGATTTGGCAATTTATCAGATGGACGAGTCAAACGGTACGATTGCAACCCTCCCTGTTTTTAACGGGATACCAAGCGACAAGAATGTATTGAATGATTATCTGATTCAAGGAAATGCGATGTTTGATTCGCTTCTGGAAATTGAAGAGGGGCTGTAACGTGGATTTTTTTGCCACGAATTGCCAGCAGGGGCCATATAAAGACAAGCAGTTTGGGTTATGCGATGATCAGAACTCGTCCAGAGCGTATGTTGACAAGATTGACCCTGCGAAATGGCTTGTCAGTGTCAAGAATGAACAAGGAAAATTTGTTACTTTCACCGCGATAGATAAATGTGTCATCAAGGATGACGAGGAGCTTGGCCGTGGCCGGTGCGATTGCATGCTGACGACGGCAGAAATTTTATATCTGATCGAGTTGAAAAATAAAAAATCACCTTGGATTAGTCTTGCCGTTGAACAACTTGAATCGACGATTCAATTTTTGATGAAACATCACGATATCAGTGCCTATGTACACAAAAAAGCTATAGCCTGTAACAAGCGACCTAAAATTTTACCGGAAATTTCCATGTCAGATAACAAGCGATTCTTCCAAACCTATGGTTTTCGACTGGAACTTCAGGCTGAAATAGTCGTTATATGACCACCCCCACCACAGCCCTCCTGCAAAAACACTTTGATCTTGCCCTGGACGCCCCCGACGGTATAAAGAAACTCCGCGAACTGATCCTGACCCTCGCCATGCAAGGCAAGCTCGTCTCCCAGGATCCCGCCGACCAAACCGCCATTGAACTCTTGAAAGAGATAGAAGCGGAAAAGAAACGGCTGGTGAAGGAAGGGAAGATAAAAGCACCAAAATCCCTGCCCGAGATCAAACCAGAGCACTTGCCGTATGAAGTGCCAAAGGGGTGGGAGTGGGTGAAGTTGGGGATCATAGCTACTATTCAAACTGGTAAAAAAGATGTCAATGAAGGACATGAAGATGGTTCTTTTCCATTTTTTTCTTGTGCAATGGATCCTCTCCGAAGCAATGATTATTCCTTTGATTGTGAAGCACTTCTTTTACCAGGTAATGGAGCTAATGTTGGACAGGTGACATATTATAAAGGAAAATTTGAAGCTTACCAGAGAACCTATGTAATATTTGATTTCTACTTTGATTATGCAATCTATATTGAAAAAGTGCTATTGGCATTATTTAGGAAATCTGTTGAAGGAAAGCAATACGGCTCTGCAATTAATTATATAAAAATGGGTAATCTAACTGATTTCCTCGTACCCCTCCCCCCACTCCTCGAGCAGAAACGCATTGTTACCAAGATCGACCAATTGATGGCGCTCTGCGATGCCCTGGAATCACAGAAAATAGCCAGAAGCCAAAAGATTCTTGACGTGCACACCGCCGCGATGCACCAGCTCCTCGATTCCTCCTCCGCGTCTGATCGCTTAGACGTGCAGAATTTCCTGTTTTCCCGTTTTGGCGAACTCTACGGCATCAAAGAAAATGTAACAGAACTGCGCAAAGCCATCCTGCAACTGGCGGTAATGGGCAAGCTGGTACCGCAAGACCCCAAAGATCAACCGGCGAGCGAGCTGTTGAAAGAGATAGAGGCGGAGAAGAAAAGGCTGGTGAAGGAAGGGAAGATAAAGGCTCCTAAACCCCTGCCGGAGATAAAGCCTGCGGAAGTGCCGTATGAGGTTCCGAAGGGGTGGGAGTGGGTGAGGTTTTTTAGGATAAATATGGTGAAGTCTGAACTTGTAGCGGCAACAGATTTCCCAAATGAAATGCAAGTAGCACCGGACTCAATTGAAAAGGGAAGGGGGAAAATTTTATTTCAT
>DYRE01000229.1 GCA_020718965.1 Desulfomonile tiedjei | reverse complement strand
GCTGAATTGCGGAATTTCAGGGAATCCAAAGACTGAAAAAGTGATTTTTAGAGGTGCCCTACAAAGTTATATGGCGGCCAGGGACCGCTCAACATTATTTTATCGCGGATAATGGGCTTGAGTTCCTGAAACCTTGACCTGAATTCCTGAATCAGGTCTTTTCTGACAAGGAAGTAAAGCGAGATCATTGTGAGCCCTTTTCGGTTCTGGACTTCCGGTAGTGGTGACACCTCACTTTTGAAATTTACAAACAGCCCTTGAAATTGACGAGCGCACAAATCACCAAACTCATTTTGTTGATCCTTGGACCATGCTGCTACAGAGTAAAAGGCTCTTCTGCTTTTCAGAAATGACGTTCCCGGATTTGGAATGTCCTGTGTAATTTCCGATTTGTGATTGTTACGAGAACCGTCCGAACGGACTGGTTTTTCCTTGACCAGCCTTATCCCCATCTCAGCGACCCCGTCCAGGGTCGACAGAAGGTCCTTGTATTTGTGCTCTTTTTCCTTGAGTAGCGACTCAACATCTTCTTCACTATCCAGTAACGTCTTGAACCTGAAAGGAATTATCGCCCCCTCCCTGAACAGGCCTTCGATAACTCTGTGGTAAGTAATCATAGAGTTGATATCGAACGACTTCTGAGAAGCGTCAAAAGATGACACTGCAGCGCTCAAACTAGAGAACTTCAGAAACCTTACCGGCTGGGAGTTAATTCCAACGATGGTTTCTTTCCGCTCCGAATTTGTTGAACTCAGAACACAGTAAATGAGGCGCCTCATTAAGTGTAATCCCAAATCAAATCGGGAACGAATGAATAGGGAGGCCAAGGCCCTGAGTTTTGTAAATAAATGCCCTCTGCCGAATTTCTCTTATTGAAATCATTCAGAACTGAGAGAAATTCATCGAACCTGTCATCCGGCAACAGAAAAGTCCAGTTCGCCACTAACTCATACCCGTCTTGACCCGAATCGGCCTTTATGATCTTTCTCTTTCTGGCGTCAAAAGAGAGGTCTGACAATTGCTTAGAAACATCGACCAGTACTTTCTTAAGTTGGTCCGTGACTTTCCGGTCGATCTCCGCCTTCAATTGTTTCTCCTTGAAATAACGAATCCCATCACTAAGCTGCGCTATTTGACTTAAACGTTTGGTGAAGTCTTTTGCCTCGAGTCGTTCTTTGGCTCGAGCATGATCCCAGTAAGCTCTCACTCCCCATTCCTTTTTGTCAGCGGTGAGTTCAAGAAATTCCAAAATCGCCGAATGATTTCCTGAAACAAACTTCTCCAGATTTTCAAAACTGGAAAAAAGAACACCAAATTGTGCAGGAAGGATTGGGCTCAATGAAATAATTTTTTCGATAGCGCGTTGATGATTCAGGGCTCTGGGCGCTACCCATTCTATGTCGTTCAGGCGAGTTTCGGCCTCCTCGCCCACAAAATAGGTGAGAGGGACTTGGGACACCACCGCCGTAATACCGGTGAATTCTCTCTGGACGACACTATGACCAGTTTCAAGTCCATCAATCTTAAGATTTTCAGGCAACGTTCCCTTTGCAACAAAACCCAACACGTATATAGCTGAACTCATAAAAGACTCTACTCTCCAAACTGGAATGTGACCGGCGGCCCCGCCTGTTTGGACAGAACCGACCCGCCACATTTTCAGGAATCTAACCTTGGGATTATTAAGCCAATGCATCCTCAATGGATTCCAGAAGGTCTTTTTCCGTCAATTCTACTTTGACTTTCTTATCCGGCGCTTCTTTAATTTTTTGCACCGCGCGTCTGACCGCCTTCAGCGCAGCCTGATTGCAGACTCCGGAAATGTCTGCTCCCGAAAAACCTTCTGTTTTAGAAGCTAGAGACTTGATGTCCACTTTTTTGATAGGTTTGTTTTTAAGATGAACAGCGAAAATCTCTTCCCGATCCTTCTGTTCCGGAGCGAGGATTTCGAAATGTTCATCAAAACGACCTGTCCTCATCACTGCAGGGTCGAGCATATCAGCCCGGTTAGTAGCCCCCAGGATCAAAACCCCTTTTAATTCCTCTATTCCGTCGAGTTCAGCCAGGAACTGACTTAAGACCCTTTCAGAGACGTGGGAATCGGTTGCCGAGCCGCCTCGGGCCGGAACTAACGCGTCGATTTCATCGAAGAATATAATGCATGGCGAGGCCTGTCTGGCTTTCTTGAAAACCTCACGAACCCCTTTTTCCGATTCACCGACATATTTGGAAATCAGAGCCGGACCTTTGACCGAGATAAAATTTACCTTACTCTCGTTGGCTATCGCCTTTGCAATCAAAGTCTTGCCACAGCCCGGCGGTCCCGAAAGCAGTATTCCCTTGGGAGGTTTGACCCCAGCTTCAGCAAAAATCTCCGGGTAACTCAGAGGCCATTCCACGGCTTCGATCAGCCTCTCTTTAAGGGCTGAATGCCCTCCGACATGTTCCCATCTGACGTCAGGGACTTCAACGAAGACTTCACGGATCGCCGATGGTTCGACTTCCTTGAGGGCTGTTGTGAAATCGTCCATGGTGACTTCAAGAGCCGCAAGACGTTCATAGGGGATACCGGCCATAGCAAAATCGATGTCAGGCATGAGTCGCCTCAAACATATCATGGCCGCTTCCCTACAAAGCGCTTCGAGATCAGCTCCGACGAACCCATGCGTAATCTCCGCCAGATGGGACATATCCACATCTTCGGCTAGAGGCATACCCCGGCTATGTATTTCAAGGATATCCTGACGTCCATTTTTGTCTGGGATTGGAATGGATATTTCTCTGTCAAACCGGCCCGGACGACGCAAGGCAGGGTCAAGAGCGTTCGGTATATTGGTAGCGGCAATCACTATAAGGTTCTGGCGCTTATTGAGGCCATCCATTAAGGCCAGAAGTTGAGCGACCACCCGTTTCTCTACGTCTCCAACTACCTTTTCACGCTGGGGGGCTATTGCATCTATTTCATCCAGAAAAACTATGCTCGGTCCTTGTGCGGCAGCGTCTGCGAAAATCTTCCTGAGGTGCGCTTCGCTCTCCCCATAAAACTTGTGAATGATTTCCGGACCACTGACCGTAAAAAACTTCGCGTCTGTTTCGTTTGCTATACTCCTTGCTATAAGTGTTTTTCCACAGCCCGGAGGTCCATGCAATAAAACGCCTTTAGGGGCATCAATCCCAAGTCTTTCAAATACTTCCGGATAGCGCAACGGCAACTCAATCATCTCTCTGATTCGATGCAATTGAGGTTTCAGTCCACCAATATCCTCATAGGATATTGTACGCCCAGCTTTTGCTTCGCCGGACTTACCAACCACTAGTTGAGTAGTTGGATTGATGAGTACAGGCTCCTTAGGAGAAACACTCTCAACCGTAAAATCGGCTGAACGGCTACCGAACAGTGTCGCTTTTACAAGGTCGCCCTCCACGACGGGGAGTCCGTCCAACAAGCTCCCAATGTACTCAAGGTCTCGTTCCGAAGGTTTCACATTCACTGGTGACAGCACGATTCTGTCCGCAGGGTTTGCTGAGATCTTTCGAAGTGAAACCGTTTCATCCAGTCCCGCTCTGGCATTCTGACGGGAAATGCCATCAAGCTGGATCCGGGAATGGCCTCTTAGGTCCTTGTACACAGGCATGGCTTTACAAACTGTGCGCCTCTTGCCGACTATTTCCACTACGTCGCCTATATTTGCGCCTATTTTCGCCATGTCTTCAGGATCCATCCTGGCATAGGCTCTACCCATGTCTTTGCTCAAAGCTTCGACGACTTTCAATTTTAAAACCTGATCGGTGGTTTTTCCCATTTTAGAGCTCCCAAATTAGTTGAGAAACTTGATTTCAAGCATTCCGTTGTTGCATGACAGTTTCATTTTACTTTTGTCGCAAGATCTAGGCAATAGAAGTTCTTTGTGATATTTTTTGTCTCCCTTGGACGCTGAAATTGTTAGGACATCGTCCTTTATGTCAATCTTCACATCTTTGGGCCCGATACCTGGAGTTTCGGCCACTACCAGAACGTGATCATCTTCTTCGAAGACATC
>DYRE01000228.1 GCA_020718965.1 Desulfomonile tiedjei | reverse complement strand
AGGTGCGGAATGAGGCGCAGACCGAAGAAAAGATGCGGGATTACGCTCGTGAGATCGGCGTGGACGAGGAGTCTGTTGTAGAAGCTTTCTTCGAAGTTCCCACCATGCCGCAAAAGCAATTCGAAGCGGTCGCCCAAGCTCTTTTCACCTTGGCAAGCCAGCTTTCTGATATCGCCTACCAGAATATCCAACAGGCAAGGTTCATCACTCAGATTAAGAAAGCAGAGTTGGAGAAGGAACTCTTACAGCAACAGTTGTTCCAAGCCCAGAAGATGGAAGCGGTCGGGACGCTGGCAGGCGGCATAGCGCATGATTTCAACAACCTCCTCCAAATAGTGCTGGGATATTGTGAGGTCATGCTCTTACGCAAAAAAGAAGGGGAACATGATTACGTCGATCTACATCAAATATATCAGGCGGGAAAACGGGGGGCCGACCTAGTTACTAGCTTGATGACTTTCAGCCGAAAAGTTGAAGCAAAACATGTTCCTGTAAACTTGAATCAGGAAATAACACAGTTGCAAGACCTCCTTTCTCATACGATACCAAAGATCATTAAATTTGACTTCCGTCTCAGCGGTGACCTTGAAGTGATAAATGCGGATCCGTCTCAGATTGGCCAAGTTTTGATGAATCTAGGAGTAAACGCAAGGGACGCCATGCCGGATGGTGGGACATTGACCATTGAGACCGCAAACGTTGTCTTGGACACGGAATATTGCAGCGCTCATCTTGAGGCTATACCTGGAAGTTACGTCTTGCTGACTGTTTCGGATACAGGTCAAGGGATGGACAAGGAAACCCTGTCTCACATATTTGAGCCATTCTTCACAACTAAGGAAAAGGGAAGAGGGACGGGATTAGGACTTGCGACTGTCTATGGCATCGTCAAGCAGCATAGCGGTCACCTCACTTGTGATAGCCATCCAGGTCTTGGAACCACATTCAATATCTATTTTCCGGCAATCGTGAAAGAAACGCTTTCAGAGACCCCAATAGTTGAGACGCCAATTCCAGATGGGAACGAAACCATCCTCCTTGTGGATGATGACAACGAAATAAGGGATCTGGTGGCTACACTTCTTAACAGCTTCGGCTATGTCGTTATCAGGGCGGGTAATGGAAAAGAGGCCCTAGAGATATTCCAGAAGGATAAGGATAGGATTTCATTAATCCTGTTGGACCTGATCATGCCCGTTATGGATGGATGGCAATGTCTGGCCAAGATTCTTGGGATTGACGCCAAGGCAAAGGTTATTATAGCGAGCGGTTGTTTAGAGAGTGGAATAGCTAAGGGTATGCAAGCCAAAGGAGCAATGGGATTCGTCCAAAAACCGTTCGATATGAGACAGCTTTTGACTACGGTTCGTGAGATCCTGGACAGGGATTGATGTGAAAAGGCTTTGCCTTTAACACTAATAAATTCAAATAGGAATTCAGTATCTAACTTCGGTTAAATGAAGCTGAATTGGAGGCAAAAATGCAAGATCTTTCGGACTTGGCGTTATCGCACGAGGACTGGCTGATGAAACGTGTCCTTCAATACGCTAAAGACCAAGGATATGTGAAATATACATCAACACTTGTGGAAGCTTGGCGAACTTCTATTGTCGGACTATCAGAGGCTTTGCGTCAGAGCGTTAAGAGCTACAATGCCGCTCCGGATTTTGGCCCTGATGAGGATTTCAAAAAGGATTCCATCGCATGCTTCGGTATCCTTGAAGCTCAACGTCATCGGGGTCGAGGAATTACCTTGACCATGTTTCTTGGTTTAATGAAGTACTACAGGCAGAGCTATGTCGACCTTGTCATGACGAAAGGACCGGGCGGACCAAGCGCAGAGAGAAACAAACTGTATCTTGAACGATTTTTCGACCGAATAGAACTTGGATTTGTGACCGAGTGGGTCCAGCAATCGGAAAACGAACTTGTAATGGAGTTGCAAAACGCAAACCGCCTGTTGATACCTTTGCGATTTTTGAGACAAAATGAAATGTCATTGGACTATAACGCACAACACGTCCCGACACTTTGGACAAGATTCGTGATTTGTTGGATGCGGATTGAGTTATTGCCATCCGCTCCCGGTAACTATAGAGGACATATAATCAACTAGTCGATTTTGGGTATCCACATGTTATCAGAGAAAACCATCATAGGTGATCTGCAAACCCGTATGGACAGGATTTTGACCCTGACAGCAATAGTCTGGACGGCAGTAATTGTTGGGGCTGTTGTCTGGGATTATCGGGCGACGTATTCGTCGGCCATGACTATTGCGAGGAGTGGTCTTGAAAACAGCTTCAACAAGGATAAGGTTTACCGGCGTTGGGCCTCCATTCGCGGTGGTGTTTATGTGCCGATAACTGATTACAACGCGCCCAACCCTTATTTGACGTTCATCCCGGATCGGGATATCACCACGACCACAGGGAAAAAACTTACATTGATCAACCCCGCATACATGACCCGCCAGGTGCATGAATTGGGTGAAAAACAGTATGGGCACAAAAGCCATATAACAAGCCTCAAGCCTCTGCGGCCAGAAAACAAACCGGACGACTGGGAAAGAAAGGCATTGCAAGAGTGCGAACAGGGTCATCAAGTAGTGTCTTCGCTTGAACCAATTGGAGATGAGACATATTTGCGATTCATGGGACCGTTAGTAGTTGAGCAAGGCTGCCTGAAATGTCACGCTCATCAGGGCTATAAAATAGGTGATATCCGTGGTGGAATAAGCATTTCCACCCCATGGACACCTATCGAAAAAACCATATTCAGAGAAATTCGGACCGGGGCGATCATTTACGGTGGGATATGGTTCATTGGGTTAGCCGGTCTGTTTCTGGCGCGAAGAGGCATTACAGATGATCTGTCCGAGCATGAGCGGGTGGAAAAAGAAAAATCTGATTTGACAAATAGGCTTCAGGAATCCCTTGCCCAGGTGAAACTACTCAGCGGTTTTCTTCCCATTTGCTCTTCCTGCAAGAAGATACGAGATGACAAGGGTTACTGGAGCGAAGTGGAAAGATACATAGGTGAACATTCGGAAGCCCAATTCAGCCACGGCATCTGTCCTGATTGCATGAGAAAACTGTATCCGGAGTTCGCTGATAAAGTTCTTGACCGTATGGAGAAGGACGAAAAGAAATAGTGATTGGTTGGGCAGAAGACGGTTGAGAAATGCAAATCATGTGAATAATTTTTATGATGTCGCTCTTGCGCATCTGTCATAGAGGCATTAACTCCTTAGTAGTGAGTCCTTTTACGACTATTACAAATTGAATTAATTATAAATATTTGGTCACGGCTTTCAAAAAGCACGGACCGATAAAAACTATACTGCAACTAGCAGTATTTCAGGGTTTCCCTGGAAATAACAAAAAAGAAGTAGTATACAACGTGGCCGAACCGACAAAACCGTCTGATCCTTTGGTTTGGGTCAAATGCAAAGAAGGAAATGAGTTCATATGCAGCATGAGTTCCTTGAAAAACCCGAAGAAGGCCTCCAAGGAAGAACTGGCAAAATACGTTGATTCAGGGTCCGCTGCTTACGATCCAGGCAACTGATCAGAGAGGTGTTTTCAAGAACGACAAAATCGGCGCAGTCCAATTTGCAAAGCAGACCCCTCATTGGAAAACCTAATTAGCTCGTTAATTCAGGAAGTTGATTGATGATTTGGAGAGTTTATCTGCTTCGCTGTTCTGACAACAGTCTATACTGCGGCGCGACGACTGACATTGAACGGAGATTAACTGAGCACAACCTGGGCGTAGGTTCGCGTTACACGAGGTCAAGGCTTCCAGTGAGGCTGGCATGGTCATCGGGCGAATTGAGCAAATCAGAAGCATTCCGGGAAGAGTACCGAATCAAGCGGTTGAGCAAGGTCATGAAAGAGGGAATTATCGGCTAATTTGAAATGGAAAGGGCCGAGCAATATTCAGCCAAACGGGACATGGTTGTTTAATGCTTATCAGCGACTCCTTTGGTTTGTCTTGCAAAAAGATTATTGCATGACTTTTAGGTCAACTTCGGTGTAAAATTTCAATAGGGACTC